>JBBTXL010000063.1:0-22090 GCA_038062295.1 Patescibacteria group bacterium | reverse complement strand
CCACCTGGTTTTTTCTACACTACATACGAACGATGCGGCAAGCACCATCCTCCGTCTGATCGACATGAAGCTTTCGCCGTCCATCATCGCGCCGGCGGTCAACCTCATGCTGTCGCAACGGCTGGTGCGGAAAGTGTGCGCACAGTGTTCTTTCAAAAAAGAAACGACGGCGGAGGAACTCAAAAAGTTCAAAGCGGTGTTTGCGGATATGCCCATCCGCGTCCCGGTCCCTCCGTTTGACGAGCGCGCACAGATCCCCCGCGTGAAAGGATGCAAACTATGCAACAATACCGGATACAAAGGCCGTATGGGGGTGTTTGAGCTCTTACAGATCGACGACGAGGCGGAAAAGGTCATTGTGGCAAAGCCGACCCAGGCACAGCTTGCCGAGATGGCAAAGCGCGGCGGCATGGTATCCATGAAGCAAGACGGGTTTCTAAAAGTGCTTTCCGGCATCACCACGATAGAAGAGATTGAGTCGATCGTCGGATAAGCCCCTCAACAGTATGCGGGGTAAACAAAAAACTCACTAATCTGTAGGCAAAATCCTTGGCTCAGGGCCAAGACACAGAATGACTCCGAGGAGTGGTCCAGTCGGAACCAGGCCATCCGAAGCTAAGAATCATTCCGATTTAAGGTCAACTTAGGAAAAACCTTAATTGCCTACAGGTTAGTGAGTTTTTTACAACGAGCAGTTTCTGATTGATATTATATCAAGTATTCTTTTTTTTGTCAATACCCCTTACGGGATGAATAAAAAAGAACACGCACCAAACTATCTTGGAGCTATCGTAAAACTTCCTATTACTATGTATTATAGCTTCCCCCTCTATGTTGTCAAGTGACGAAAAAAAGCCGAAAAACGATGTGGTTGTCGACCTTGCCCTGCGCCCTACGCAGTGGGATGAATATATCGGGCAGGATACAATAAAAAACAACCTCCGTATCCTCATCCAGGCGGCAAAAAAACGTGGCGAGCCGATCGAGCACGTGTTGTTGTATGGTCCTGCGGGTCTGGGGAAAACAACACTTGCCCATCTGGTCGCGCGGGAGATGGGCACATCCATCCGCATCACCTCAGGACCTGCGATAGAGAAGGCGGGTGACCTTGCGGCGATCCTTACGAATCTCCAGGAGGGGGATATCCTCTTCATCGACGAGGCGCACCGCATACACAAGACCGTTGAAGAGATGCTCTACCCCGCGATGGAAAGCAGTGTCCTTGATATTATTTTGGGGAAAGGCCCCAGCGCGCGTACGCTTCAGCTCCAACTCCCCCGCTTTACCATCATTGCCGCCACCACCAAGGCGGGGCTCCTGTCCGCGCCATTCCGCTCGCGCTTTGGCGCCACGCATCGTTTGGACTTCTACACCATCCCTGAAATAGAGCGCGTTGTCGCGCGGTCCGCGCACCTGCTTGCCGCGCCCATTCTCCCGGAGGCGATCGGCGAGATCGCCCGCGTTTCCCGCAACACGCCGCGCGTCGCAAATAGGATCTTAAAGCGCGTGCGGGACTACGCGCAGGTCCACGACGCGGAAACGATCACGTTGCGCGTCACCGCCGAGGCGCTTCGTATCATGGAAGTTGACGCGCTGGGTCTCGAAAACACCGATATTAAAATATTGGAGACCATCATCACCAAATACAACGGCGGGCCGGTGGGTCTCAAAACCATCGCCGCGGCAACATCCGAGGAATTGGAGACGATAGAGGATATCTACGAGCCGTACTTGTTGCAGATAGGGTTTCTCAACAGGAGTTTGCGCGGAAGAATAGCGACGCAACGGGCATACGAGCACTTGGGTATCCCGTTCTACCGCAACGAAAATCAGGGGACGCTCATCTAAATGGCCGGACACTCAAAATGGGCGAACATCAAACAGCGTAAGACCGTTACGGACGCGAAAAAGGCGAAGGTTTTTTCAAAGATCTCGCGTATGATCTCGGTTGCCGTTCGGGAACGGGGAGTAAGCCCGGACACCAACCTTGCGTTGCGGCTTGCCATTACCAAAGCGCGCGAGGCGAACATGCCGCGCGAAAATATTGACCGTATCATAAAAAAGTATTCCGGCGGCGAAGGAGAAGGGCTTGAAGCGGTCCAGTTTGAAGCGTATGGGCCCGGCGGAACGGCGCTTATTATTGACGTCATCACCGACTCCCGCAACAGAACCGCGCAGGAGGTGCGGCACCTTCTTTCCTCCCACGGCGGGACGCTGGCAACCCCCGGGTCGGTAGTGTGGATGTTCCAGCGGTACGGGAAATTTACCGTTCCCTCGGTCGGCGCATCCCCGGACGATATTGAACTTGCCGCGATCGAGTCGGGAGCACAGGACACGGCGCGCGCAGACAACATGATCGTCGTCCTCACGCAGCCGGACGCGCTCCACAAGGTGGCACAAGCCGTCAGGACGCGTGGGTTTGCGCCCGATGGTGAATCGTTCGAATTCATTCCGAGCACACCCCTTACCGTCACGGACGTTGAAGCCCAACAGCAGCTGGACGCGCTCCTTGCGGCCCTGGACGACCACGACGACGTTCAGGATATATACACCAACCTCTCATGATCATTCTCGGCGTTGACCCCGGAGAAACGTTGATAGGGATCGGCGTCGTGCGCAAGACGGGCTCGGGCGCGCTGTCTTTGGTTGCGGCCGAAACCATCATTATTGACGCTCGCGGGAAAACACCCGCGGAAAAACTTCATGCCGTTGAGAAACAGTTTGAGAACGTTCTGAAGCGCTTCGTTCCCGCTGTTGCCGCAGTGGAACGGCTGTTCTTCTTTAAGAACGCAAAAACCGCGTTTGCGGTTGCGCAGGCACGCGGCGTTATGTTGGCTTCGCTTGCCCGCCGGGACATCCCCATATTTGAGTTCACGCCGCCCCAAGTGAAACAGGCGGTCGCCGGATACGGTAGAGCGGACAAAAAACAGGTGCAAAAAATGGTTCGGCTTATCTTAAAACTCCCCCACCCCATCACGCAGGACGACGCCGCCGACGCCGTCGCGGTGGCTATTTGCGCTGCCGCTGCGGAGTCCGTCGCGCGCTACTGCTCGGCGTCGTCGTTATAGTAGCTCTTTTTTATACCAAGATCGTCCTCTTCCTCGTCGCGCCACACCGTGTCTTCTTTTGAAATTTCTTCGGGCAGCTCCTCTTCATCAAGCTGCTCGTCTTTTTCCTCACCCTCCTCCCCTTCGGGAGTAGGTTCTTCCAAACCTTCCTCAAATACATCGCCGTGGTTTTCCATGATAATGCACGCGTTAATGTTTTCCGATTTTTATTGTAACAAGTCGTTGTGCCGTGTCAAATCTTGAAATTTTTAATTTTTATGTTACAATAGCATACCATGCCGGTGCAAAAAAAATACACATACCGTACACGGCGGCGGGGAACGCTCGCTCGTCTTTTTTTTGTTGTTGCTGTGTGCGGCTTGGTTGCGGGAGGTGTTGGTGTATTCGCGCTTATCACGGTAACCCGCAACCTCCCCGACCCCCTGCTGTTGGGCCAGCGGAAAGTGCCGGAGTCCACAAAGATCTACGACCGGGCGGGAAAGGTGCTGCTGTACGAGATCCACGGCGAGGAAAAAAGGACGGTGGTGCCGTTTCAAAACATCAACCAATTCGTAAAAGACGCGACGATCGTTGTTGAGGATTTTGACTTCTACACCCACGAGGGCATCGACATCCGCTCCATCGCGCGCGCGGTTTTTGTCGACCTATCGGAGGGGAGGCTTTCTCAGGGCGGCTCCACGATCACTCAGCAACTGGTGAAAAAGGCGTTCCTTACGCCGGAAAAAAGCTGGACACGCAAGATCCGCGAGGCGGCGCTTGCCATAACAATAGAACGAAATTACTCCAAAGAAGAGATCTTCGGCCTGTACCTGAACCAGATCCCGTTCGGGTCGAACATCTACGGTATTGAAGCGGCGGCGCAGGGGTTTTTTAACACCAGCGCAGCCGATCTCACCCTCAATCAAGCCGCGGTGCTCGCGGCCATTATCCGGGCGCCAAGCTACTACTCACCGTATGGCTCGCACAACGACGAACTCATCGCGCGTAAAAACACGGTCTTGAATAAAATGGCTGGGGTCGGATTCATCAGCGCGGAGGCGGCCGCGCAAGCACAGAGCGAACCGCTGGTGTTCGCGCCTCACAAGGAAACTATTTTGGCGCCGCATTTTGTGTTTCTCGTGAAAAGTTATCTGGAGGACCGCTATGGTGTTGATATGGTGGAAAACGGCGGCCTGCGCGTGTACACCACCCTGGACTACACCATGCAGGAACAGGCGGAGCGCGTTATCGAGCGAGTTGGGGCAGAAAACGAAAAAAAATACAGGGCGCGTAACGCGGCGTTGGCCGCGGTCGACCCCGCGACGGGTCAGCTCCTTGTTATGGTCGGTTCTCGCGACTACTTTGATAGAGCGCGTGAAGGAAACTTTAACGTTGCCACATCACCCAACCGACAACCCGGGTCGTCGTTCAAGCCATTCGCGTACGCGGCGTTCCTGAAAAAGGGGTTTACCCCCGACACGGTGCTGTTTGACGTAAAAACCCAATTTTCTACCAACCCGGAAGAGCCGTACGCCCCCGAAAACTACGACAGCAGGTTCCGGGGGCCCGTGACGGCACAGGCGGCGCTTGCACAGTCGCTCAACCTTCCTGCGGTAAAGGTGTTGTACCTTGCGGGGATCCAGAACACGGTTAGTCTTGCGCATGACATGGGGATCACCACCATTCAGGACCCGTCCCGCGTCGGACTATCCTTGGTCCTTGGCGGCGGTGAAGTGGTTCCGCTTGATATGGCACACGCGTACAGCGTCTTTGCCAACGATGGGGTAAAGAACGAGCCGTCATTCATTCTGAGCGTGGAGAATGAGAAGGGGGGTGTCTTGGAACGGTGGCAAAAGAAACAAAAGACTGTTCTGGACAGTAATATTGCACGCACCCTTACCCAGATACTTTCCGATAACACACTTCGCGCTCCGGTGTTCGGGGAACGAAGCCATCTTTTTTTTGATGGGTATCAGGTCGCCGCAAAAACAGGGACAACCCAAAAATACCGGGATGCGTGGGTTCTTGGCTATACCCCTTTTCTCTCGGTCGCGGTGTGGGTTGGGAACAATAATGGGGACCCGATGGAGCGGGGAGGTGCCGGCGTCGCGGCGGCCGGCCCGATCTTTCACGGATTTATTGAACAACAACTTACGACACACCCAAAATCTGACTTTACTCCCCCACTCCCCATCACCAGCACTCTTCCCATCCTGAACGGAAATTACATCACCGAAACAACACGTGAGATCGATAAGGACTCGGGAAAGCTTGCAACCCCCCTCACGCCGCCACATAAAAAAGAGGTGCGAAGTTTTCAAGAGATACACACTATTCTTCACTATATAAACAAAAACAGCATCAGCTCTCCCCCGCCCGAACACCCCGACAACGACCCGCAATATACACTATGGGAAGGCGGGATTCAGATGTGGATGTACGAAAACCCATCGTTCAACACCATTCAGAACAAACCTCCGATAGAATACGATTCCATTCACACACCACAAAACCAGCCGTTTGTGCGCATTCCTCCGTTCTCTGTGGTAGGGGAAGTGATAACCATACAACCAACCATCACCGGCCCGTTTACCGTGAAAGAGGTGGGGTGTTTCTTGGACGGGGTGTTGGTGCATACCGACACCACAACCCCGTTTGAGTGTGTTGTCAGAACAAACCAGAACAATCAAAGCCATATTATTCTGGTACAAGCGTATGATGTGTACGACAACACCGGGACCGCTTCGGTGGCATTCCAATAGGACAGCGGTTACCCAACACACACAATCTTTCGTGCTGGAATTTTATTGGCGGTAAGTTGTTGCTTAACCCGTTCCGCCTGCAGCATCACCTCACGCGCGGCAAGGTGGTTTTTTGTTTTTAGGGTAACGGTGTTATTCCTGTACGCCACCACAGTAATGTTTGTTGTGGGAAATATATGAGAGAGAGTTGTTTGGATCTCTTGGATGGTAATAAGGTTCCGCACTGGCTGGTAGAGAGGGTTGTGAAGGTGTATTTTTTTAATAACTGATGAAAGTGTAATAAACATTGGGTTTATATTTTTAAGGGCATGATAATATATTGGTACTCCCCTTGTTTTGTTTTAAATATACCCGGCGCCGTGGGCCCATTCAACTCAAACAACACCACATCGTCTAAAATATTGGAAAGGCCATCAAGAAGATATTTGTAGTTAAATGTTGCTTCACAACTTTCCCCTGTCATGTCGGTGGTGATGGTTGATTGAAATTCTCCTTTTTGTTGGTCGGCGGCAAAAACCATCAACTCTTTTTTGTGGGTGTTTGTGGTGATCCTAATATCATTTATTTTTGAGGAAAAAAGGCTTGCGAGCTTCAGTTTTGATATCAGCTCGTTTTTTAAGATTGTTATTTTTGTTTTACTGGTTTTGGGAATGATCTGTTCGTAATTCGGATATTCTCCTGAGATAAGACGTGAAATAATCTGCGTATTTTTAAGCTGTAGGAGAATTTGGTTTTTTTCAATATATATCTTTACATTCTCTGTTTGGTTGATAATTTTTGAAAGTTCGTATGCTGTTTTATAGGGAAGAATAAGTTTTTGTGGTGTAGTTGTGGTGTAGTTGTTTTTTTGAAATACTGTTTTTTCAGACAACCGGAAACTGTCTGTCCCGACTATTTTCATGGTATTTGGTTGAATATTCAAAAAAATACCGGATATCTCATTTAGTGTGTGACTTGTTGCGACCGCATTTAATACCTGAATAATTCCTTGTTGAAATGGTTGGGGTTGTATCTCCACTACAACATCTTTTTGTATCTTTGGGATAAGAGGAAATTCATCAATACTTATTGTTGGTATTTTTGTGGTAAAATCATCCGCTGTTATTAATACATAATTCCCTTTTTTTTGAATACTGATTTTAATATTAGGAAGATGGTAGATAAAAGCGGAAAGAAGTTTTATAGGAAGCACCACCTCACCTTCCTGCTCAACTTTACATGGGGTATGTATCTCAACACCTATTTCAAGATCTGTCGCAAATAACTGTAAGGAGCCTTGTTGTGTTTTAAGAATAATATTTCCTAAAATAGGGAGTGTTTGGTTTTTTGAACAGATACGTTCCAATACAATAAGATTATCCTTTAGGTTTTCTTGTAAACAAATTATTTTCATTATTATTATAGTATATGGTTATGGGGATAAAGGAAAAATAATGCGGTGTGTATTGAATATATGTTACTTTTTATGGTGTGTGGTGTGTGTGTAAGGTTTTTATGTAGTATGTGGATATTTCGTATTATAAAATTATATATTCAATCACCCCCATCCAACCAACATCTTACCCACATGATATCCTCTAGTTGTTGTAAATTATTTTTTTTATCATTTCTATCTCGTCGGCAAATCCCAAATCTTGTTTTACACCCGCCGTTATTTTTTCGCATGCGTGCATAACCGTAGTGTGATCCCGTCCCCCGATCCTTAAACCAATAGATGGGTATGAAAGTTTGAATTCCTCCCGCAAAAGATACATTGCAACCTGTCGTGGTTTCACCACCTCTTGCCGCCGCGACTTTACTAAAAGCTGCTTTTCACTCACCCCATAATACTGTGCGATGGATTGAATAATTTGCTTGATATTAGCCGCCTTTTTCGCCGGCATAACGGATATTGAAAGCGCTTTTTTCACATCATCCAATGCCGGTTGTGTTTTTGAAATGTTATATTGGATAATGACCTTATTCAACGCCCCCTCAAGCTCCCGAATATTCTTTTGAAAATTATTTGCAATATATTCATACACCTCTTCAGGAAGCGAAACTTGTTTTTTGAGCGCCTTTTGCTTCACAATAGCAAGCCGCGTTTCGTAGTCGGGGTATCCCACATCGGCGATCATACCTCCCTCAAAACGGGAGCGGAGGCGGTCTTCGAGTGTTTGGATCGCTTTCGGCGGCCGGTCGGAACTGATAATGATCTGTTTGTTCTTTTCGTATAATGCGTTAAAAAGATGGAAAAACTCTTCCTGGGTTTTATCCTTCCCGGATAAGAATTGGATGTCGTCGATGATCAACACATCGTATTTTCGGTACGCGTCCTTGAATACGTCGATGGTTTTATTTTGAATCGCGGCGATAAGTTCGCTGGCAAACTTTTCCGAGGAAACGTATACCACCCGCCTCCCTTTCTGTGTGCGCATCACTTCATTCCCGATCGCCTGGATGAGATGTGTTTTTCCAAGCCCGACGCCGCCATAAATAAAAAGCGGGTTGTAGACAACCCCAAGGTTTTTTGTGACGGACATCGCCGCCGCATACGCGAGTTCATTGAATGAGCCGACAATAAAATCCTGAAAGGTATATTTTGTATTAAGGTTTGTTTCCTGGTCGAGTGCGTGGAAGTCGAAGCGACTTTCTTCTGCAACCGCATCGCTTGGCACACCGTCATATTTCTTTTTCTGCCGCTGTTGTTCGCTGGGTGGGGTTATAACGAACCGAACCTCTTTCACGTCGGGTAGAGCGCCGCGCAGCGAGCGTAAAATGAACTTTGCAAACTTTTTTTCCAGCCATTCTTTTGCGAACTCGTTCGGAACGGAAATAAAGACGACACCATCCTGCTTATTGTGAATTGCGGTATGTTGAAACCATGTGTTGAAGCTTGCGCGCGACGTGTTCAACTCAACCTCCGAAAGGACCGACTGCCACAGTTGTTCGTTTTCCATAAGCAAAGGAATTATACCAAGACCCCACCACAAACAAAACAGACAAAAATGTTGATAAAGTGTTGATAAAGTGTTGACTACACCACAACCCTGTTGGTATAATCCATACCGTGGGGATAGTATAATTCATTTACTGTTTTATGGCAAAGGTTTACAAGCCCAAAAAAAAGAAGCGGTTGAAAAAGCACGGGTTTTTGAAACGGATGAGGTCACTCACCGGCACCCGCGTGGTGAGTAGGCGACGGAATAAAGGAAGAAAAAAAGTTACCGTATAGCGTGCTTTCCCACCAACAACGGCTTGCGAAAGAACAAGATATACGCTATGTCCTGGGGCGAGGAAACATTGTCCCGGGAAAGTTTTTTTTACTTCGGAACACCGCAAGTCGTGATAATATGTTCCGCGCGGGGTTTGTGGTGAGTAAAAAAGTTTCCCCGCGCGCGGTTGTGAGAAATCTCGTCAAGCGCCGCATGCGGGAAGCGGTGCGCGCAACACACCACACGGCACAAAAACCATCCTGGTGTGTTTTTATTGCAAAGCGATCAGCGGTGCACGCCTCATTTTCCGATCTGCGCAATGATATTGGCGCCGTATTTAAAAAACTTTCATGAAAAAAATTCTTCTGTGGTGCATTGCAGCGTATCAGCACACACTATCCCCGGACCACAGTGTTGTGGCAGCGCACATTCTTATGCCGGGGCTGCGATGCCGTTTCTTCCCCAGCTGTTCCGAGTACACGAAACAGGCAGTGACGCGCTACGGCGCCGCGCGTGGCATGGCGCTCGGGGCCAAACGGCTGCTTCGGTGCAGACCGGGCGGCGGCGCGTGGCATGATCCTGTTCCCGAACACGCCACATGATATCGTCGCTTTTTCACGAATTATTATATCAGCCGCTGTTTAATGCGCTGATGGTATTGTATGAAACCGTCGGGTTTCATGATCTTGGGGTCGCAATCATTGTGTTGACGCTCCTTATCCGTTTTATTCTCTATCCACTATCTGGGAAAGCGATCGCGTCCCAAAAGAATATGATGACCATTCAGCCAGAGGTCAAGGCGATCCAGGAAAAGTATAAGAACAATAAAGAGGAAGCCGCGCGCCGCATGATGGCGCTATACAAAGAGCGGAAGGTGAATCCGCTGTCCGGGTGTCTTCCTATTCTTATTCAACTTCCCGTTCTTATCGCGCTCTACTGGGTTTTTTTGGCGGGGTTTGATGACGAGAGTCTTGCGAGTCTGTATGGCTTTATTCCCTCTCCCGGCCCCATCAACCATATGTTTTTGGGTATCTTTGATCTTGCCGCAAACAACCCTTTCCTTGCGGTACTCGCCGGCATCGCGCAGTTTTATCAGTCGAAAATGGTACTGGATGAGCAGAAAAAGCGCTCGGTCGGGCTTGCCACGAACGACTTTTCTCTCGCACTGTCCAAAAACATGACCTACATGATGCCGGTCGCCACCGTGCTTATCACCTACAGTCTGCACGCCGGCATCGCGCTGTATTGGATCACCACTACCCTGTTTTCCGTCGCGCAACAATGGCGGATGTTTCGCGCCGCGCCAGAGCGATGACACGCGATCTGAAGCTTCGCATCGCGCGCAATACCGCCATATCGCTCGGCGGGAAGATGTTTGCAGGAGCGCTTGGGCTTCTCTCGATCGTTTTTATGACGCGCGCGCTGGGGCCCGATGGGTTTGGCGTCTATAACACCGTTTTCGCTTTTCTGTATATCTTTTCCGTGTTTGGGGACTTCGGACTTTCATCGTTCCTCGCGCGCGAGATCGCAAAACCCGGCGCGAACGAGCGGGATGTCGTTTCCCATATTTTTTTCACCCGCCTTATTCTGGTATTGTGTTCCTTCGCGGCCGCGTTTTTATTCTTACTCATAACCCCCTACTCTCCGGAAACGAAGCAAGGGGTTTTTATCGCCGCGCTGGGATTTTTGTTCCTTTCGCTCTCGGGGGTTTTGATGGGGGTGTACCAAAAACATTTAAAGACCATTGTCCCGGCGGTGGCGGATGCGGCCGCACGCACCGTGCAGCTTGCGGCGGTTGTGTATCTGTATCTTTCCGGCGGGTCGGTTGCGGACTTTTTGTGGGTGTTTGTCGCCGGCAGCGCGTTGCACTTTTCCATCATGTGCGCGTACGCAAAAAAGTACACGAAGTTTATATTCTCTCCGTCCGTATCCGTTGTATCTCGCGTCGTGCGCGAAAGCTGGCCGCTGGCGCTTGCCGCCGCGCTGATCCTGATATATTTCAAAGGGGACACGCTGCTGCTCTCGTTTCTAAAGCCGCAGCACGACGTTGGGGTGTACAGTGTTGCGTATAAGGTGCTTGAAAACCTTATTATCTTCCCGGCTATGTTTGCGGGACTCGTCATGCCGCTTTTGTCGCGATACTTTATCGAGAGCGGCGAGCGGTTCCGCCTGGTGTTTCAAAAAACATTGGACGTGCTGGTGATCGCCGCCCTGCCGCTTGCGTTCGGGGGGATCTACTGTGCGGATGCCATCATTGCCATTATGGCGGGAGTGGGCTTTGCCGAGGCGGTGCTGCCGCTCCAAGTCCTGTTTGTGGCAATGGTTTTTATCTTTCTTGGCACACTATTCGGGAATGCCGTTATCGCCTGTAACCGCCAAAAGACAGTGCTGTGGGTGTACGGGGCCGCCGCACTTTTTAATCTTACGGCGAACCTATATTTCATTGAGCGGTATTCGTATCTTGGCGCGGCGACGGTGACCGCGGCGACGGAATTATTGGTGTCCGCGGGCATGTTGTTCATCGTGTACCGCGCGGTCCGTTTCCTGCCGCGCGCGACGGTTTTTTGGAAAGCGCTTGCTGCCTCGCTGACCATGACGCTTGCACTTTTTGCTTCCCCCGCGCAGAACATCCTTGCGCTTTTCGTAGTGGGTACGGCAGTATATGGCGCGGCGCTTTTTGCGCTTGGTGGCGCATCAGCCAGCGACCTGCGAGTTATACGAGATCTCCTGCGCCGCCCGGCACAAAACCACATCACTCTGTAAGTTTCACGGAGTAGAGGTATCCATCCTTTCGGTTCACAAAAACAAGCGCGGCGTCATCGGGCGAAAGGAGAAGGTCTGTTGCGTCGAATGATGACGAGGGAAACTCAAAGAGCTTGTTCTGTGCCCCCGTTCGGACATTTATCTGCCATAGTTCCTCGGTCGCGGTGTATAGTTTTTTATAGTAGTCATCCGGCCACACCAGGTCCGCCGGCAAGGTTTTCGGGACGGCGCACACGACGCTTGTCGCGTCATTCGCAAACGCACATTTTTCCGGAAGTGTTGCGATCCCCAGCTGTTGTACGTTCGTTCCATCCTTGGCTGCGGCGTATAACGACAGGTTCTTGCCGCCTCCCGCGGTTTGGGAGTAGAGGAGGACTTCGCCGTCCGGACTCCACGCGATGGTCAGGCCGGTAATGTTGGCCAGCACCGGCGAGAGCTTGCGGGTTGCCGGGTCGAGCGACCACAGGGTGCTTTCAACAAACCCGGACGGCGCGGTCCAGAGTGCAATGGTTCCACCCGCGAGAAACTCAAGCCGAACGTCTTTGAGGCGCGTCGGGAATACGGTTTGTGCGCTGCTCCCGTCCGCCCGTGCCACCGCGATCGCGTTGACCCCCGCAAGCTCATCCAGCTGATGGTATGCGATCCCGGCGCCGTTTTTTTCAAAAGACACCCACCGCACGTCCGGCGCATACGGTGTTGCGGTCGTTTGTGAAAGATCATAGTAAAACAATTTCCTGCCGTCGGCGTTCGTATAGGTTGCGATGATACCGTTCCGGTCGGCAGACCACAGCACGTTGTGTAAGTTCTGCTGCGCCGCAAACGGTTTTTCTTTCAGGTCGGCGCCGTCAAACCCCGACTCATATATCCCACGTTGTTTTCCAAGGTACAGTACTTTCGTGCCGTCCGCGGAGGAAGTCGGCGACACAACTTCTCCTGTGCTGATGCGCGCAAGTCTTTCCTGAATGACCGCGACATTCTCTCCCGTTGGGAATTCACCCACCTGCTGTTGCGGCGCACTCGGTTGTTCGCCCGGCTTTGTATAGAAAAAGAAGTAGTACACCGCCACGCCGATGGCAACAAGAATGACCATCGCAAGGAAAATAAAAAATGTTCTTTTTCTTGACATAGTTTTGTGTTACTGGATTATACTCCAACAGACAACTTCGCTGCCCGGACACGACTCTGACGGCAACTTTGCTGATTCAGGACAAGTATTTGCGCCGTGCATGGTTGGTCTTTGAGCCCCGGCGGGTTTTGGTTCGTAACAGCCCCACTTGTAAGTTGTCGAAGCACCAACAGCCGTTCTCATCTTACTCCAGCATGCCGCCGGTGACGGCTCTCCCCCGACTGTTTTAGGAGGGCACGATGGTTTTGGGGATCCCGAACAGAAACGTATATGAACTCCCTGGATGTACCCAGCCGGCTTTCCATAGATTTCACACCCCCATAAGTAGTCGGGTAAATCACCGAATTTAGTCTGAGTATTTATTGGCTGAACATTCTTTGTTTCTTGCCATGTAATATTCACCAAACTTGGGTTTATCGTAAACAATATAAGGTACGCCGTCAACGCGATACCGATGCCGATAAGCGTATTTTTGATACCTTCCATCGCCATCGCCTTTTTATCCACAATGCCGGAGAACGTCCACACCACCCCCCAAATAACGAGTGCCACGAACCCGGCGATGCCGACAAACCCGAGCGCGAACAGATACAGCAGGTTAATGTATCTGTCCAGTGTGATGTCTACTGTTGCGCCCGCCTGCCCCTCAATAACATTGGGGGTATTTGGGTCGTCTGCCCCCGGAATGCCGGACTCAAGCGTGACAGCAGCATGTGCCGCACATGCGGAAATTCCAAGTAACAAAACACACATTCCAAACATGGCGAGGTTGACTTTCATAGTATGTACACCTCAAGTTCCGCGTGCCCATTCTCACCCAGGAGCCGTTGGTTTTTCACGGAAACATTCAGCATACGCATGCCGCTTGCGGAGTTGGCAGGGACTGCAAGCGTCAGGGTGTCGGGGTCGGGCGGAACGCCCTGCGCCGTTTTGTCGGCAAACTCCCAGGCATACGCGAGCTCATGTGCACTTGCGACGCGGAAGTAGTATGGCAGCGCGCGCACCGCGACCGTACCGCCGGCCGAAACAAAGGCAGGGTCTGTTGTGGAGTTTTGGTACAGCACCACCTGCGGACGTGCGATAGGAATAGTGATGCCGCGTTCCACGGAAACGGAGCGGGCAGCGTTGGTCACCTCAACGATAATGGAGACGAATGTAGCGCCGCGGGGGGCAGTGAACGAAAAGTCTTGTTCCCCCACCACGCCGCGCACCTGCGATTCGGCATCCAGATACCAGGTGTATAGCAGGTCTTCGGGGTTTTCATCCCGGACGGACGGAATGGCTGTAACGGTAACTCTGCTGCCGACAACCGGCAGTGCCTTCCCCTCATACTCGGCGGGGACGAACGTATCCGCGCTCCACAGTACCGCTACGTTAAATGAGCTGACCGACACCGAGTTCTGGGTAATGACCGCCCCGTCCTGGGAAACTTCAAGTTTCACCAGGTGAAACGATTTTGTTGCCTGAAACGAAAATGTTGTTTTTGCTTTTCCCGACGCGAGCGGCGCCGGTTTGTCGTCCACATACCACAGAAATACGACCGTATTGTCATCAATATTCGTCGTGTGCGCGGTCAGCGCCGCCGTGGACCCTATGGTGCCGGAAAATGACACTAAAATTTCAACGGACGGCGCGGAAAACTCGTCCAGGCCGATCGGGGGTTGTTCTGTTTGTGCATGCGCAACGCCGAAAGCCCCAAATCCAAAAACCAAAATCCCAACCAAGCCCCAAATCCAAAAACCAAAAATGTTTTGTATGTTCCGTTTCATGTTTCAAGTTTCATGTTGTGTGCCCCATCTCCGCCAGTTTTTCTTCCGCTTTTCTGCCTGCACCGATGATAATGGTATACATCACGATAACCCCCACTGTTCCTGTGGGTACAAGGTCGTTCACCCCCAGCGGAATCAGCTCAAAAAATGTCGCTCCCCAGATGATCGCCTGCGCTTTCCAGCGAGGGTGTCCCGCAAACGAGAGTGAGAGTGCCGATACCCCCGCTCCCGTGCCAAGGTCAACAACATCGCCAACAAGCGGAATGGCGCCGATGCCGAAAAAATCCAGCACGTCGTTGCCGCCGGTAAGCATTCCCATCATAACGAACTGCACAACCTTGTCTTTGTTTGCAACGAGCGCTTCCAGTTCCGCGATCTTTGCAGGGTTAAACGACGAAGCAACTTCTTGCTGTGCCGCCCGCGCTTCTTCTTGGCGGCGCACCTGTTGCAGCGCTAACGCATGGGCTGACTCATCGTTTTGTTTCTCCTCATCCATAGTATATCTCTAAAAGCCGAAAGCTAAAAGCAAACGAAGCTACGCACTTTCCATTTCTTTCTTCGCTTTTTCTATTTGCAAAAGCTGTTCGGGGTTGGACGTGATGATCTGGTCTTCCGTGTAGGACGCGATGACCTTGATGGCGGCGTGCTTGAGCCCCGCAAAAAAGATCCCCTCCCCCACGTCGCATTCCAAGAGCAGGTACTTTTCCTCATCCGACAGGTTGAACGTTTCTTTCACCACTTCAATGGTCGCGGGCGACTGCTTCAGCAAAAGCTGGATGGAAGAGTTGGTGATGATGGGCTTGCCGTATTTTGACTGCATGAAGTCCGCCACGTCCTGCGTGATGGTGGTGAGCCCGAGATAATACTTCCGGCAGCGCTTTGCGATGCCGTAGAGAAACGACGCGGCGTCCTCATGCTGCATCATGATCCACGCTTCATCCACGAGGAGAATCCTTTTTTTCAGTTCCGAGCGGATAAGGTTCCAGATGTAGCGGATGATAAGGTAGGTGGCGATGGGGCGCAGCTCGGTTTCCATGTCGCGGATGGAAAATACGACCAGCTGGTTTTTCATGTTGATGTTGGTCTGGTTGTTCAAAAAACCCGCGTACGGCCCCGAGATATATTTTTCAAGCCGCACGGCAAGCCCCGCGCCGCCCTCGATGCTCGCCAAAATGGCGTGGAAGTCCGAAAGGGTGGGCGGCACGGCCTTGGTGAAGTCAACCTCCGGCGTAATGTCGCGCGACGCGTAGGTTTCCGCAATGGCGCGG
Organism: Patescibacteria group bacterium; assembly: GCA_038062295.1. Taxonomy (GTDB): domain Bacteria; phylum Patescibacteriota; class Minisyncoccia; order GWC2-36-17; family WO2-46-25; genus JBBTXL01. The sequence goes on along the minus strand of JBBTXL010000063.1, from coordinate 6,161 downwards.
TCGACAACCGCATCTTCTTCGGGCGTGAGCCCCCCAAGCATAAGTCGCACAAGGCCGACCATGTTGATGATGTTGGAGCGTAGCACGTCCGAGGGTGACTCGTCCTTCAAAGGCGCCGGTAGGTCGAACGGGTTGATGTGGTGCGGCGAGTTGAGCGAGATGCGGAAATACGCCCCGCCCACCGTTTCGGCAAGGTACTGATACTCGTTTTCGGGGTCAATAATAATGACATCGGTGCCGGTCATCATGGAGCGGAGCACTTCCAGCTTCGCGGTGTAGCTTTTTCCCGAACCGGCCTTGGCGAAGATCACCATGTTCGCGTTTTCCAGTGAAAAACGGTCGAACAGGATGAGCGAATTATTGTGCCGGTTGATGCCGTACAAAATTCCTTTGTTGGACGTGAGGTCGGCAGACACGAACGGGAACATGGTGGACGCAGGGCCGGTGTTTAAGTTCGCGTGGATATCCAGCCGGTCCTGCCCCAGCGGCAGCGTGGACATAAAGCCGATTTCATGCTGGAAGTTCGTGGTTTTGGTGAGCACCATGCGCGCGTCCAGGATCCCTTTCACTTCGTTTTCCGCTTTGTCCAGCTGTTCCACGCTCGATTCTATCAGGGTGATGTAGGCGCCGACGCGAAACAGCTTTTGCGTCGCCTGCTGGAGCGAGTCCCGCAGGCTCTCCAGGTCTTTGAGCGCGGTTTCGAGGATGGGGTCGCGGATAAGTCCTTTGTCTTCCCGTTCGGCAAGCTGTGCTTCCACCGCGGTGACCTTTTTGTTGAGCTTGCGCATGATGGTGCCGGTGTCCACGGGGTGGAAGTGGATTGCAATGTCAAAAAACCGGTCCAGGTTGACCACGGGCGCAAACCAGTTGGTGTTCAAGTACCGCGGATACGAGTATAAAAACAGTGTGCGCAGGAACCGGTCGCCCAGCTGGAGATACCGGCTGTCGATACGCATCGCGGACGGCGCAACAATGTCTTTAAAATTTGCCGCCTGCGTCGTTTGCGGGATATCAATGTCTGTGGTCGATTGTCTTTGAAATAATGCCATATGATTCTAGCCGACGGGCTCTGCCGCAACAAGCTGTTTCCCCGATTCCCCCGGGTTATACAGGTCAAAGAAAAGCTCCACCAGCTCGGTATCCGACAGCGGTATGGAACGAACGCCGAACGAGCGCATACCCGACACTACATTTTCCATGCGTTGCCATAGCTGGTTTTTGTACTTCTGAAACTCCTCATCCGCCATTTTTCCGAACGACACGGCGGATTTTCCTCCGAACATCCGTTCCGCGAACGATCGGCGCGCGCTTTCACCGGTGTGGTATGAAACGACGGCATAAAAATTCTTTGACATGATGTTTTGCATGGCGACGAAGCTCCGGATGAAGTCAATATACTCTTCGGTCTGGATGCGCAACAACTCATTCTCTTGTTTTTTCAGGGTTTCCCGCAGGTCGTTCAAGTATCCCGAAATATCAAGCTTGCGCGAGTGGATAACGAACTGCACCGGGAAGTCCAGGCCGTTCAAGAAGTTCTGGTATTGGTAGACCAGTGCGTCCTGCTCGTCTTGGGACTTGAGCGCAAGGTTGACGGATGAGCACATTAAAATTGCGCGGAGCTCGCCGCTCTTGAGAATGACCACGCCTTCGCGGATGGAGTCCACGTCGACGAGCTGCTGGGTTGATTGGGCTTCCATTTTTTGTGCCATGGCTATTTTTCAGTGTCGGTGCCGCGGTACGCGCTGCCGACCTCAATGCTGCTGCGTTTATCGCGCAGGCCGCTCACGTGTCCCGGTGCGGCCATGTGCGGTTCACGCGGGTGTGTCGCGTCACTCTCCACGGCATTTTTCCCCGCCGAGAATGCTGTGATCACATTTTCGTCCCGGTGCCAGATATACATCCGCGGCTTCATGGCGTAGCTCAAAAACGCGGCAAAAAAACGCGAAAACCGCATCCCGTACGGTTTATAAAACGCGAACAACGCGGCAACGGCGATGACCGGTATCGTGAAAATAATAGCCAGCCATAGCGTGAGAATGAAGTAGAGCAAAATTCCCGTGCCGAACGGGATGAGCATGATGAAAAACTGCCGCATGGTGATGGGCCCCAAAATTTTGTCTTCCACGTCAATGAATTGGGGGACTTGGAATTGTTTCATGCCAAATGTATTAAAGTTTACGAGCCGCAGGCGAAGTTAATTTTATCATACATGTAAGCACCCTGAGCTTGTCGAAGGGTCGCCTCAAAATTTTGACAAATCAACATTTGCATCCTTTTTTTCCGGCGAAGGATCAACTTTTTCTCGGTACAGACTTTCCTTTTTTACCTCCTCGTGCGCGGGGACGAACTTTTGCACAAAGCGTGCGAGCGACGGTTCATCGGGTTTTACCTGCGGTGGTTTTTGTTGTTCCGCTTTCTGTGTTTCCGAACGCTGATCCCCAATTCCCAATTCCCGTTTGAACTTTGATTGGATAAAGGTGGGGAGCGGGACAACGGGCTTGAACAGCGGAGCTTCTTTCGCTGCGTCAGCTTCGTTAGCTTTTAGAGGGGGGGCGGCCGGTTGTTTGATCAGCGGTTGCGCGGGTACCGGCTGTTGTGGTATGGCTTGCCCCCCCGAACTTTCGGAGGAGGTTATTACGGTTGGTTGCGGTGTATGTTGCGGTGGCGGTTGTATCGGCGCTGGTTGCGGCATGGCCGGAGGTGTCGCCGGCAGTGCAACCGCTCCCCACTCTTTTTTCAGAAATTTCTCCGGGATGGGGATGACGTACCTGGGTTTTGCTGGTAGAGGGGCGGGGGAAGGAGCAAACCCGGGCGACTGCATCGTCGGTGTTTGAATGGTCGGCGGGTACAGTTTTTTCAGTTCCAGACGGACATTCGCAAATACCTCCGTGTCAATATCGTGCGCCACCAGCCGCGCCTTTTCCATATCCACTCCCGTTTCTTTCTGAACTTCCTGCGCAAACAGTTCGGGCCGAAGGTAACCAAGCAGCACCCGGCCGGTGAGCCTGCCGGTTACATATGTCTTTGTTGGCGGGATGTCACGGAGTGCGCAGCTTTTCAAGATTGCATCCGAGGTCTTTTCGGAAAATATTGCATCTTTCAGCGCATCTGGTAGCGCCTGAAACCTTTTATCAGCTTGTTCTTGCGATATATCTTGCATAGTTTTGTTCTTTACACACCCGCTCTCTTAGCGTCTTCTTTTGACCGTTCTTCATCTTCTTTCCCAAACCTCTGTTCTTTGTCTTCTTTTACTTCGTTCACTTTATCTAAGAAACTCTGTGGCACGTCAACTCCGTTATTGCTCGCATTCCCCCCTTTTAGGAAGCTAACGAGTCCGGGAGCTTTCCGCTGCAATTCTTCAGTTTCCTCAAGAGAGAGTCCTGCAAGTGATCGGGTTACATACGTGAGGAACTCGTGGTCGGCAGTGTTGTTTGCCGACCGCAGCGTTCCGGATGTCATGGACCCGCTTTTCACAAAAACATCAACGGCTGTCGCATTCCACGACCCCTTGAGGTTCTCAAAGTCAGCGGTAGTCATTTCGTCAAACGCTTTGTTTTTGGCATCTTCAAAAGACTCACCCGTGTCTTTTCGTTTCCCCTGTACTAACCGCTTGGTTTTGAGGTCATACGTTGCACCGGAAAGCTTATGTTCTGATTCAAGTTTTTCCCATTCTTCCTGAACGATATCTTGGTATATGATCGGGTTTGATTTACGGATTGTTTTTATGGCATCCATTTTCCCATGCGTTTTTGCTGCCGCGTATGCTTGCTTAACGAGCGTTTCCGTCGCTGCCGAATCGATTTCGCCGGTCTCTTTATTGATGACTTTCAACTTACCTTTTTTCGCAAGGAGCTCCCCGAGCTCGGCCGCTTTTGCGCCGCTGCCCGGCAGTGTGCTTGTTGCCAACCGGTCCATTTCCGTGCGGGCCTCATCCGGAGAAATTTCCACCATTCTTTCGTAGTCCTTGCGCTCCGTTTCGGTAAGCCCTTCACGCTTTTTCACCGCTTGCCCGGTCTTTGAGGCGACGCCGCGCAATGCCCCCGCCATCAGTCCGCCTCCTGCCCAGCCGGGGAGCGCTTTTTGCAGCCCCTCTGCAACTTTGTTGAGATTTTCTTCCGCCTTGAACCTTCGTGCTGTTGCCGCGCCGACAGCGGATGCTCCGCGTCCTGCCTTCTTCTGCGCCCATTTGCGTCCTGTGGTGGCTGCGCTCATCACCGCCGCGGTTGCTTTTCCTCCCATGGACTGCGCAGCGACCAACCCCCCGAGCATGATCATCCAAATAATGATATAGGTCAGCGCCTGCTGGAAGAAGCTTTTCTCATTCGTCTCGCCTGCGAGCGCGGTGGTAACGTCCCCCTGAAAACTTCCTTGGAAAGCGACCATCGCGATGTAAAGAAAGAATAGCGCAATGGGGGCGAACATCGTCCATTTAATGAACTTACTCATCCAGTCTTTAAAGTGGCCGCTGGTTGGCGGGAAGGCGTACAATACCAATACGACGGGGAGCACAACGAGCAGAAACGACAAGTACCCTATCCGAATCGCGAACATTGCCGCAAGTACGGCGAGAACGAATACGGTCCCGAGCATGAAAAAAATGGCGAAAATAACGTCCAACAGCACGTCGCCGCCTTTTTGTATTTGCTGCCCCTCAAAGAGCTTTGTGAGTTTGAGGTTGTTGGCAATGACTGCTGTGAACGAACAGGTTGTGTTTTGTGTGAGCCGTTCAATGGTGCTGGTGACGCCGCAGCCGGGAGTTAAACCACTCAAAAAAGAATTCGCGGTAATATTGGCGAAGTCCAAGAAAACGCCGGCGATCGGCAAACTGAAATTGATAAGTAGGGCGATAAGCAAAAGTTTCGGCAGCGCGCGTTTAAGCCCGAACGACTCAAAGCCAAGAATGAAGTTAAGCGCGATGCCCAAGAGGATGAGAATAAAAAGCGAGTTGGCGAAATCGCGCGCGATGGTCCAGCCGGTGGTAACGAGTGTTGAAGAGGTAAGAACGAACGGCTGCAAAAAGTGGTCCGCAAGCGTTCCGACGGCACTCAACACCCAACCGAGTGGTACCAGAACGGCGGCGTAGAGAATATTTCCTACAACTCCGCCGACGCAGTCGCCAACATCAGAAATGCAGTCAAATATTCCCGCCTGCGCTCCGCCGGCGGAAAACAGGAAAACACCAACCGCAACCAACACCAGGATCGGCAGGAACTTTACTGCAAACAGAGTTGTCGTGAAAAACCGTTTCATGAAGTTACTGGTCCTGATACATCGGGTTCGTCCTGCCACACAGGAAATTGTCGGCAAGCCGACCCAGGTTTTTGTTGTAGTCGCGCACGCCATCCCTGCAGTTATTCACGAATGCTTGTTTCTTTTTCTTGATCTTTTTCTTTTTCTTGGCGCTTAGCCACCCGAAGATCGCGGCAAACACGGGGATACCAATAAGTATGGCCACGCCAGTTACAATACCACCGGCAAGGAGCGCGGTGGATGACAGTCCCAAAGCAAGTGTTGCGGCGGTTAAGCCCAGCGCCTGCACCGCGGCGTTCGTCGGGTTCCAGCCAGGGACGTCGGTACGGAACCCGACGCAGTCATTCGCGTTGTCGTACGCTTCTTGCATGGCGGTGAATGTGGCAAGGAGGTCGTCAAAGCTTTGTTTTTGCGTCTCCGCGCCGGATAGTGTTTCCGTAAACTCTTCCTTGATGGCGCCAAAGTCGTCGACCATGAGACTTAAGTCTTTTTCCATCTCTGCCAGCCGCATACGCGCGTCCTTGTAAATTTGAATGGTGTCATTCCCCATACGAAGCATGCAATATGTTTGGCCGGTGGTGTCGGAAGAACAGAACGGGCTGGTGCGCGCTTTCTGAACGGCAGTGAGCGTTTCGTCGGTTTGGTCGGATACGCCGCGGTACAAAAGGTACACATCGGTCACCGCGTCTTTCAACCGTTGATCCAGGTCGGCACCCTCCGCAAAGGTTTGGTATTGAGACAATGCACGCGCAAACCCAACACTCTGCGTATCTACTCCGACAAAACGCGCGATCGCCCGGATCTTATAGATCGCCGAACCGATAAGCCCGCTGCGTATCTGGTCGTTCACCAAGGTTGGTTGCCCGCTCCCGGGTCGTTTAATAATATTGTCCACGAGGTTCGGGTCGGCA
>JBBTXL010000062.1:0-5852 GCA_038062295.1 Patescibacteria group bacterium | reverse complement strand
ATAATTTTTTGTTTGTTGATAGTGTCCATTGACAGAATTTAGGAAATGAGTATACTGGTATTATCGTAAACCGATGGAGGAGAGATGGTCCACGCTCGAGCTCCTGCTTAGCAGGGCTGTGATTCCTCGGTTTTTTCAAAAAGAGACGGATACCAATTCCGTCTGGGGCAAAACCCCACAAAAGCCGCGCGCAAGGTAAACCCTTCCGCGGCTTTTCAATTTACAAGCAAGGATTGTTGACAAAAATTCTTCCCTTTTCTATACTGGATATTGTCCATGGTTGTTCTTCCTTTCTTCCGACCGTCGGGCAATTGTGCTTGGCGGCCGCACTCATTGATCTTTTCATCAAAGCAAAAAGCAAAAGGCCATTCGTTATACGGGTGGCCTTTTACTTTTTCTTTTCCACTTCTTTTTTCAACTGCGCAAGGAGTTTTTTGAGTTTTACCGCGCCCTTGTCCTTTCCCTTCGTGCGCACGGCGACGGATTTTGATTTTACCTCTTTGTCGCCGACGATGAGCATATAGGGAATTTTCTGCTGTTCTCCCGCGCGGATCTTCTTACCGATGGTTTCGTCGTCATCGCGCAGTTCCACGCGCAGCCCCTCTGCTTTTAAAGTTTTGTACACTTCTTTCGCATATTTTTTATGTCCTTTGCCGATGGACATAACAATAATTTGTACCGGCGCAAGCCACAGGGGGAACGCGCCGGCAAAATGCTCGATCAGTACGGATAAGAACCGTTCCAGCGATCCCGCGACGGCACGGTGGATCATGACCGGCGTCCGGTCGGTGTTGCTGCTGTCTTTATAGGTCAATCCGAACCGCTCCGGCATGGCAAAGTCAAGCTGGATGGTGGCAAGCTGCCACTCTCTGCCCACCGCGTCTTTAAACATGAAATCCAGCTTCGGCCCGTAAAACGCCGCCTCGCCCTCCACTCTTTTATACGCCAGTTTCTCTGCTTTGGCGGCTTTCTCGAGCGCTTGCTCCGCGTGTTCCCATTGTGCCGGATCGCCGATATATTTTTCGGGCGTTTTACCGTCTCTAACCGAGAGGGAAACCCAGTAATCGTTTTTGCCGAACAGGCGCAGCAGTGTGTAAAATTGCCTGATAACTTTTACGATATTGGAAATTTCTTTGCCCACCTGTTCCGGCGTGCAGAAGATGTGTCCGTCGTCCTGGGTCAAGCTGCGGACCCGAGACAACCCGAGCAGTTCACCCGGCTGTTCGTCGCGGTAGTTGGTGGTGACTTCCGCGTAGCGTACGGGCAGATCCCGATAGCTTCTGGGAACGCTTGCGTAAATCTGGGTGTGGTGAGGGCAGTTCATCGGTTTCATGACGAACTCGGCGCTCGCTTTACCCTTTACGTGGAAGAGGTCTTCTCTGAACTTTTCCCAGTGGCCGGAGGTTTCATACAGTTCCCGCTTTGCGATGTGGGGAATCCACACCCTTTGAAACCCGTACGGCTCCTGCAGATGTTGGATTTTGTCCGCGATGAGATTGCGTAGCAGTGTCCCTTTGGGAGTGAATAGAGGCAAGCCGGCTCCAACCAGTGGCGAAAAAGTAAACAAGCCCAGCTGGCTCCCCAGCTTTCGGTGATCTCTTTTTTCCAGCTCTTCCTGGAGTTTTACATATTCATCAAGCTCTTTTTTAGTGTGAAATGCCACGCCGTATACGCGGGTGAGCATCGGGTTTTTCTCGCTGCCTCTCCAGTACGCGCCCGCAAGCTTCGTAAGCTTGAACGCGTCGGCTGGAATTTCTTTCGTACTTTTCACGTGCGGTCCTTGGCACAGATCGGCAAAGTTGCCCGTGGTATAGACGGACACGGTGTCTTTCCCGCTTTGCTTCAAACTTTCGTCGACCGATGTTGTGCCCTTCTGTTCAATGTCCGAGATAAGTTCCAACTTGAACGGTTGCCCGGCAAAGGTTTTTCTCGCCTCGCCGACCGATATCGTTTTTTGCTCGAAGGGAAGATTTTTTTTGATCAGCGCGCGAATCTTGTTTTCAAGTGCCAGAAGCTGATTGTCGGAAATTGGCTTTGTCGTTTGAATGTCGTAATAAAACCCGTTCTCAATGACGGGCCCTACGCCAAGTTTTGCATCCGGGTCTTGTTGCATGACAACCGATGCAAGAAGATGCGCCAGGGAGTGCCGGATTTTGTGTAACTGTTCGTCTGACATGCCCCGCCCTTGGGAATGCTTACTGCAAGCTGAAACGCAATCGACGCTTCAATTTACTATAGGCACTCCCAAAATGTTTAATCATTTTCTCTCGCTGGCGGGCACCACGTTCATCTCGATATGCCTCATAGTATACCAACTCGAGTTTACCCCGCGATCGCGTTGAGAAACTTTTATTCTTGATATGTTCTCTGAGTCGCTTCCGTAAATCATTCGTGCTGCCGATGTATAACTTTCTATCCTCTGCACTCTTTAAAATGTAAACATAGAACATACCAAGCATTCTCAAGGGCGGGGCATGCGAGTTATTGTAGCAGGAATCAGCATTTCGGAAAACTCTTGACATTATGTAGTTTATGGTGTAAAAGAAAGTAATCGGTTCGGAAAAGGAGCGGTTCATTGTCAACTGAATATTCCGGCAGAACATTCGGAGAGAGGGGGAGCGGTGGAAAAGAAAAATGTTGTTGCGGTTTTGGGGTATGGGTGTCATCTCCATAAAAAGATGGAATCCTATCTGGCGACCGTTGCGTATCAGTCGGCGGTCACGCTTCATCCCGAAATTATCATTTGTTCCGGAGGGTTCACGAATCCAAGAACAGTCCCCGGAACCAGTGAAGCACAGATGATGGGTGAGTATCTCGAAAAACGGATACGCATTCCTATCATTCGAGAGGAGAAATCGTGGTCGACGACGGAAAACATCAGGAACATCCGCCGTATTCTCGCCGAACAAAAAATGGAAGATGCGGGGCTGACCATTTTTTGCAATGAGGCCCATCGTGTGAAAGTAATGGCGCTCTCTTATGCCATTTTGGGGTATCTCCCCATGGTATACGGGTATCCTATTTTCGGCGGGACAAAGGAAAAGCTGAAACAAACCGTTATTGCTACACCCATCAGTGTTGTGGGACTGTATGTTCCAGCTGTCGCACGGTGGGAAACGAACCGGCGACTCACCATCATCAGCAAATCGTGAAAAAGGGGGTGCGTTATGGCGGGGACGGTTGTACCGGTATGGCAGATTGTCATTGTTGGTATTTTTGCGGGGTTGATTCTTATTGGCTTGGTTTATGTGTGCTTGAAAAAGGTTATCATGCCATGGCACATGCCCCGTGATAACGAAGCAAAGAGGAATGGCAGGTTGTATGTTCGACACGATGCTCTCGTGTGTACTGAGTGCGGTGCGTCGCTGTATCAACTCATTGAGAGGCGGAAAAAAGAGCGCGCGCGGCGGGCTGTTCAGGATGATACCACCGTGATCGAACGGGAGTTCGGCTGCTTTAACCCCGTATGTGTTGCGGGTGAAGAAGAGCATCGGATCTTCGGGAGCTACCACAAAGCTCTTGGGCCGGAGCAGCATATGCGGATGCGGTCTGAAAAGCCTTTGGAGGTTGTCCAAAAGGCGGCAGGATAAACAAGCCCCGCTTTGCGTGTTACACAATGTAACAATGCGAAGCGGGGTTTTTATTTTCCTATTTTTTTTGCGGCGTTCACGATGAGCTTGTAGTCACCGTTGCGCTGGTCTACCTTGCCGGAGATGATGAGCGGCGTGTCTTCTTGCCACAACTCGCGTGTTTTTTCAAGCGTGTCGGGGAATATCACCAGTTCTATCTTGCCGGTAAAATCCTGGAGATTTGCGAATGCCATGGGCGCACCGTTCTTGGCGACTATTTTTTTAATGCCCGAAACCATACCGCCCAGGCGCACTGTTTTACCGATGATGTTGTCGGTGATATTTCGTATCGGTATCGTATGTTTTTCAAGCGCTGTTTTGTGTTCGGCAAGCGGGTGATCCGACACGTACAGCCCCAGGAGTTCTTTTTCCCATGCAAGTTTTTGGCGCGACGATGCTGGTTCTGCCGGGGCAAGATGCAGGGTGCCCGCCGTTATGCCGCTCGTCTCGAACAGACCGATCTGGTTGCTCGCCGCACTTTTTTGCCCTGCGCGCGCATACTCCAGAAGCGCATCTAAGTTTTCAAGGAGCGTTGCCCGTTCGTCAAGCTCGTCCAGTGCGCCGCATTTAATGAGTGATTCCAGTGACTTTTTGTTGAGGTCCTTGTGTTTGACGCGGTTAATGAGGTCTTCCACAGAAACAAACGGCGTAGTGCCCCGCGCGGTGATAATTGCTTCCACGATGGCTTCACCGACGTTTTTAACCGCGGCAAGGCCAAAGCGGATTTCGCTGTCCGAAATAACGGCAAACATCGCAGCGCTTTTGTTGATGCTTGGCGGCGATGTTTTAATACCCATATCTTTTGCCTCTTCCACCAAAAACGCGACGCGCTCAATGTCGCCAAAGTCCGATGTCATGAGCGCCGCCATGAACTGTGCGGGGAAGTGTGCCTTGAGAAATGCGGTCTGGTACCCGATAAGCGCGTAGCCGACCGAATGCGATTTGTTGAACCCATAGCGCGCGAACGGTTCAATAAGCTCCCAGATCTTGTGGGCGATGGCGTCGGGAATGTTGTTCTTGAGACATCCGCCGATGAATTTTTCTTTCTGTTCGTCCAGCAGTGATTTTATTTTCTTGCCGACCGCTTTAATAAGAAGATACCCTTCTCCCTTGGTGAGTCCCGCAAATTCCGTTGCCATGTCCATGACCTGTTCCTGATAGACGATGATGCCGTACGTTTTTTTAAGGACTTTCTCCATGGTCGGATGCAGGTAGGTGATGGGGTTTTTACCGTGTTTGCGAGCGATAAACTCGGGGATAAGTTCCATCGGGCCCGGGCGAAACAGGGCAACCAGTGCAACGATGTCTTCAAAGACGGTTGGTTTGAGTTCCTTCATGTAGCGTTTCATGCCGGCGGATTCGAACTGGAACACGCCCGTCGTGCGCGCCTCTTGAAACAGCTTGAATGTTTTTGCGTCGTCCAGCGGGATCTTGTCCATATTCACGTCACGCCCGTGTTTTTCCTTGATGAGCCGGTTGGCGTTCTCAATGATGGAAAGGTTTTTGAGGCCCAAAAAGTCCATCTTCAAAAGACCAAGGTCTTCAATGGCGTGCATTTCATATTGCGTGACGATCTGTTTTGCGCCGACGGTCTCGTTCCCGGCTTCATCCTGTGCGCGCGTGGCGTATTGGAGCGGCACGGTTTCGTTCAGCGGGTCGCGGGAGAACACTACGCCGCAGGCGTGCGTTGAGGCATGTCGCGCGACCCCTTCCAGCTTTTTTGCCGTATCTATGAGTGTTTTCGCGTTGGTGTCGCTCTCGTACAGGGCTTTCAATTCCTGCACTTCGGCAAGCGCGGCGTCCAGCGTTGAGCCGAAGGGGATCAGCCGCGCCACTCTGTCGCAGAAGTCGTATGCCACACCGAGCGCGCGGCCGGTGTCGCGCACCGCGGCGCGTGCCGCCATCGTTCCAAAGGTGATGATCTGCGCAACATGGTCCGCACCGTATTTGGCAATAACATATTCAAGGACGCGGTCGCGGCCGGTGTCGGCAAAGTCCATATCAATATCGGGCATGCTTACGCGTTCGGGGTTCAAAAACCGCTCGAACAACAGGTCGTATTTCATGGGGTCAACATTGGTGATGCCTAAAATATACGAAACAATGGAGCCCGCTGCCGACCCTCTGCCGGGGCCGACAACAATGCCGTGCTCTTTTGCCCAATTCACGAAGTCCTGGACGATGAGAAAGTATGAGGAAAACCCCATCTTTTCTATCACGGAG
>JBBTXL010000061.1:0-13282 GCA_038062295.1 Patescibacteria group bacterium | reverse complement strand
ATCCATATCATAGATGAACGCTCCGACCGCACCAAACAACGCAACTTCCCACACCGGTACGGCCTGGGCTATTGCAACCAGCACCACCGCCGCGGGCGCGGCCGTAAATACGGAAACAAAGAACATGCCTGCCAACACGCTGCTTAAAAACCTCCATTCGTGCGCATTCGTAATAAGAACATCTTTCAATACGCCTGTTTTTACAAGCATAATCGCGATCACAACGCTCATCGCGATGATCCCGGCATCTCGCATAAGGTTTGTCCGTGGAGACCGCATTGTGAAGTTATTGTATCAATATGCGCCCGATACGCCAAATATCCCCCGCACCCATAGTGACAACAATCGCACCGGGAACGAGGCGCTCTTTCAGATATGGCACGATACGGTCGTGCTCCTTGATAAAAACAGCGGGTATTCCCCTGTCCATAATGCATTCTGCCATGCGTTCCATATCAACGCCGGGATGGTCTTCTTTGCGCTCGCGGCGCGACGCATACACGTCGGCAAGCACCACCTCGTGCGCACCGGCAAACGCTGCGGAAAAATCGTCAAACAAAACGGCCGTACGCGAGTAGGTGTGCGGCTGAAACACCACCAGAATATTTTTTTCGGGATACTGCGCGCAGAATGCGGCAAGGGACGCGCGGATCTCCGACGGGTGGTGCGCATAATCGTCAAACACCGAGACGCCGTTTCGCTCGCCGATATATTCCATGCGCCGCTCGGTCCCGTGGAAATCGGCAAGCGCCACGCGGGCGGTCTCGTTCGAAACACCCAGCTCGCGTGCCGCCGTATACGCAAGCGCCGCGTTGTGCGCGTTGTGCGCGCCCGGAACCGCGAGCGGAATATGCAAAGAATGAGCAGCGGAAACAACCATGCGCTTTCCCGATGAGCGTGCAACGGCATATGCCGATTCGTCACTTGCATCAACCACAACAAAACCATCATTCGATATACCCGCGACGAACCGCTCAAATGCGGCAATGTATTGCCGCGGATCCCTGAAGTAATCGGGATGATCGTAATCAATGTTTGTGATACAAGCGGCATACGGCTTATAGTTGAGAAATGCGTCCTTGTATTCGTCGGCCTCGAGCACGAATGATGCGTCGTTCGCGTGTAAATCTCCCGCAAGCGCTCCGGCGCTCCAGTTGGCGACCAGCGACCCGACGATTGCCGTCGTATTACTTCCCGCTGTTTTTAAAATATGTGCGAGCATCGCTGTTGTGGTCGTTTTCCCGTGACTCCCTGCAACCGCGATGCCGCGGCATGCATTGAATAGTTCTGCAACGACCTCGGGGTACGAAAATACCGGCATGCCGCGCTCCCGCGCGGCGTGGAGCTCCGGATTGGTGTTATTGTACGCGTTGGAATGAATGACCGCCTCCACGCCGGCGATATTCTTTTCATCGAACGGACACGGCACGATACCCAAACGCGCCAAAACCGGCGCGGTAAAAAAATCTTCCGCGACATCCGACCCGCTCACCAAAAAACCGTTTGCCGCAAGAACCTCGGCAAGCGCCGCCATGCCGGCGCCCTTCACCCCAACCATATGAATCCGCCGGTGATGCCAAATACTCATCCTATGGGAGCTTAATCCTTTTCAGCAGGCCGTCTGCTTTTGAGCTGAAAATATTTTACGCCCGCAAACAACGCAACAGCCACACCAAGCACAAGAAGATATATGTTCCACCGAAACGCGTTTTGTACAACCGCAGTTTGCATAGGAACTGCATTGCGGTCTATCTCGTTCTCCTTCGGACTTTCTCCTGCTGCCGCAACGGGCGGCTCCTGCGCTTGCGCAACAACTACCGTATCCACGTGCGGTGCCGCCGGTTGAGAAACGCTTCCTGCAAGCGCTTGAAAAAGTACAGGTGCAGAAACGGTGGGGTTAGGATCTGAAACAACCGGCACGGCGGAGACTTCGGGCGCCTGTGAAAGCGGAGATATTTGCAAAGTCGTCTGCTCTTGGGTGGTCGAGGGCTCTGCGGGAGGAGGATTTGAAGATTCAACGGGTTGTGCGGGTGACGATGGAGAATTCTGCGGACTCTCTTTGGGAGGAGCAGGAGGAGGCGGTGAAAGTACGGGCGACGGTTCGACAGGAATGCTATTGATGCCCGGTGTACCGCCGGCCACATCACTCTCTCTCCAATCATTGTTTGTCTTTTCAAGCGTCCGGCCATTTCCGGCGGCACCCCACTCCTTTTGATACGTCACCGTCTCGACAAGAGCGCCGCTTTCGTCAAGAAGCGTCAGGGTGTCGTGCGTATTGTTCAGACTCATCACCGTATCAATAACCGTGCCGGAAAATCCCGGATGATCCAAAAGAAATTGAGCGGCGTCATCAGTAAGTAGAGCAATGCCGCCCGCAGGTACCACGAGCGACCCTTGCCCTCCCTTTTCGGGCGGTACGTTCAACAGATGGTTTGTGCCGTCATTGAACCGCCAGCCGGTCAGATCAACGACGCCGGGTGTCGTATTGTATAGCTCAACCCATTCATGCGTATCATCCGCTCCCGCCAGGTCGTAGGAGATCTCGGTAATGATGACACCACCTGCGCCAAACGAAAAAACAGGCAGCAAAAAAAACAGTGCACACAGCGCGAAAGAGAGCGCAGGATTATGCCGCCTTTTTGATGCGCTCCACATATTGGCCGGTTTGTGTGTTCACCACGATGATGTCACCCGTTCCGATAAAAAGCGGCGTTGCGACATTCGCGCCCGATGCAATGACAACCTGCTTGGTGCCACCCTGCGCCGTATCGCCGCGGATTGCCGGCGGCGCTTCCGTCACTTCGTACTCAACTTTGATGGGAAGCACGATGCTTAAGATCCTTCCTTCAAAGGTCAGCGCGGTTGCTTCGAGGTCTTTCCTCACATACAAGACAATGTCCGCGATATCATCCTTTGAAAACGAAAAACGGTTCCCCGGATTTCCCTTTTCATGGAACCAATATGCGCCGCGGCTTTCGTAAATGAACTGCGCCGGCATTTTTTCAAGCTCCGCTTCCGGAATCGTATCGCTCTGATGAAATGTATGTTCGCGCGCTTTGCCGGTCGCGCAGTGTTTGAGCGTGGTGCGCATCACGGGCTTGCGCTGCTGCATGCGCAAGAATTCCGCTTCCTTCACCTCCCACGGCTCGCCATCCAGAATGACGAACATTCCCGGCCTTAATTCGTTGTATGCAAATGCCATGGGGGCAAAGATACCACGGCCGTCAGAACTTTGCAATGTCCTCGGCGTGAATATCGCCTTCTTTTTTCTCGCGCGCTTCCTGCGGTGCCGCAGCGGGGTGTGTGTTTTTGAGCGAGTCGTTCAATATCTTGCGGAGACTCGTAAGGTCCGGTTCCTTGCGGTCTTTTTTCGGAATATGCGCGCTGTTGTTGTGCGGCTGGAACCTTTGCGGGCCGGTTTTGACCGCATCCGCAAGCGATACGGGTGGCGTGTGTTCCACGGAAGCAACCTCCGGCGCGGGATATTTTTTTTCCCTTGTCGTCCGCTGCTTCCCCAGACAATTCTTGCAAAATACGCTGCGCTTCGGATCAGGCACAAAAGGAACCTGTATCGGCGTGCCGCAGGAATCGCACACCGCATCGTGAAGCTCCACGTCGGGTTTAACGGACGCCGCAGCGCTTGCGACAGATACTGCCCCTGCAATTCCGGCAACTCCCGCCGTGCGCGGGGAAACAAATTGCTCCACCGGCGCGCTCCATTCCATGATGGTGCTCTCCACCAGTTCGCGCTTGGTTCCATACCGCGCGCGCGACGCGGCAACGAGTGCATTCTTGAAGCTGTGAGCCGGCTGTATGATCGGCGGAAGCGTATCGGCCGAGAACGCGCGCGATGCGACGCCGTCGATCATGAGCTTTAAATAGATCTTGTGGTTCGGGAGATTCACCAAGTCAAGCGCGGTCACCTCGGGAGAAAATTCTTTTTCCAGAAATTCGGCATCATCCGCCCCGATGCGGAACGCAACGAGCGTACCGGCATTACCAAATACCGAATCACGCACTGTCTCATCGAGCTGCGCAATGTACTGATGTGCCAGCATCAAATTCAGACGGTACTTGCGCGCCTCCGATAGGATCCCGGCGAACGATTCGGTGGCAAAATTTTGGAATTCGTCGATGTACAGAAAAAAATCCTGGCGGTCCTCTTCATTGGGAATGTCCGCGCGCGACATCGCCGCCTGCTGGATCTTCGTGATGAGCATGGCGCCCATGAGCGCCGAAGAGTCTTCGCCGAGCTTTCCTTTCGCAAGGTTCATGACAAGGATCTTCTTCCCGTCCATAATAGCGCGCATATTGATGCTGGACTTTTGCTGGCCGACAATGTTGCGCATCATGGGGTTGGTCAGAAACTGGCCTACCTTATTTTGGATAGGCGCCACCGCTTCCACCGCAAACTGCGATGAGTATTTTCCGAACTCGTCCACCCAGAACTGCCGCACGACCGGGTCGGTCACATTGGCGACCACCTTTTTTCGATACTCTTTGTCGGACAAAATACGCATCACACCAAGCAGCGTGCTGTCTTCCTGTTCAAGGAGCGCCAAAATGGCGTTGCGCAGCACATACTCCAGCCGCGGCCCCCATGAATCGGCCCATATCTTTTTGAAAACAGCGATAAGCCCCGATGATATAAGATGCCGCTCCCGCGTGCTCACTTTTTCCACCGCATTGAACGCGATGGGGAAATCAAGATCGGCGGGATTGAAATAAATGACATCATCCTGCCGGTGCTCGGGAATATAATCCAGGATCGCCTCGGCAAATTCGCCGTGCGGATCGAGAATACCTACGCCGTTGCCCGCCAGAACATCCGAAACCATCATGTTGCGCAGGAGCGTCGTTTTGCCCGTACCGGTCTTACCGATAATATACATATGCCGGCGGCGGTCGTCGGGCTTGATGCCGAACACCTGGCTTTTATTCCGAAAATTTGTTTGTGCAAAAGGAATGATCATGTTCTATATAGTCGGCAGTCCCGCCGGCGGCTCTGCCTTTTTTGCCATGATCTTGGGAAGCATCGGCACTTCCAAAACGACCGACGGCACGTGATACACCGTCGCCAGCTCTTCGGTATTTAAAATAACCGGATTACGGACGAACACGCGTTTGCGCGCGCCATCAAGCAACCAACGCTTGCGCAGATACTCGCGCGTTTTGACAAACAGATAGTCGATGGAGGGAGTCACCTTCTTGTTCGGCTTGAACCCGTTCAGGTTATAGGTTGAGAACTGCTTGAACGCGCCCAGGACCGCGATCACATTGGGTTTTGCAAACTCTTCCGTCCGCGCAATGTACAGGATCCTGATGCCCGCCGCAAAGCCGTGCTTTGAAATACTTTCTTCAAGCGCCGCAACAACATCTTTCATGCCGGGCGACAGATGCTGCATCAGCGTCTCCGGCGTTTTTTCTTCTTTTTTTTCTTCAGGACTTCCCTTGGCCGCAACCCCCAAAAACAGTGCGGCGACCATATCGTAAAAGAACTGGTACACTTGTTCCATGATATTGTTGCCGCCGTTGCGCGCAGATTTTTTTCCGATCAGTTTGTCAACGAGCCGCTGCCCTTCATGTTGCCACTCATCCCCCGTCGGCTTCATGAGATACTGTACAATAACCTGCTCTCCTTCCCGAAGCTCTCCCAACAGTTCCATGAGTGCTGCCAGCGGATCAAGATATTTCTTTTCCGTTGCCGGCTCCTCAAAAAAGCGATATGTGCGGATGGGATACGCGTCGTCTTTCGTAAAAACAAGCTCGGTACCCCACAGGTCATACCGCTCGTCGGGAACACCGTGGGGGATGCGGGAAAAATAATCCTCAACCTCCGCTATTTCCGCGTCTTTGTATTGCGAGTAGATCTGCGACTCTATCACGCGGCGGAACTGCTGCGGTGTCCGGATAAAAAAGTGAATGGTGCCGCCGATGCCCGCAATCTCCATGGAAAGATGCAGCTGATGCTTGCCATCCACCCACGTATCTTTTAAATTCTGGAATGATCGTATACCATGCAATCCTGCAAACACCTGCTCCATCGCTTTGGGTGTCCGCTCCACGACGCTGGGAATTTTCAATTCGAGCGTTATCCATTCAACGGAATCCGCATATCGTTTCCGCACAAAATACAGCCACAGCTGGCGCCATGCCAAAAAAAGGATGAATGGCAGCACCATCCATCCCCACTGCATCATAAAAGTAAGCGCGCTCCCGAAATCCGGCGTAGTAATGGACATGTAATGGTCAGCTCTTTACCAAGAACTTCCCATCTTTCATTTTCTCAAAGTAAGCCTTGTTTTGCAAGTTCAGCACGATCGTATTGAGCTTCACATTGCGCTCTTTCAACACCGCATCCACGATGTCGTCTTTGGTCATGGAATGCCCCGCGCGCGCCATAATGCGCCGCATCACGTCCAGCACCTTGCCCGGCTCGTACCCCCAGTCGGACAACGCATACATGCCACGCCCCACCAGCACGAACTTTCCGCTCTTGATAAGTTCATTATGGACCGTCTGCGGATGCGTCGCTTTTTTCGGCATAAACGTTTCGTTGATGCGCGCCACGATCTCGCGGAAATGCATGGGCTTCGTGTGCCGCTTCAGCACCAAGTACGCCTTGTCGCGCACGCCGCGAATGTTGATCTCCGGCCAGTGCCGTAAACCGTATTCTCCGAACACGTTCGCGCCGATGGCTTTGGATGCGGCAAGATACGACTCAAGCGCTTCGGTGCTCAGCTCTCCGTCCATGTACTCTCGAAGCAGCATAAACAACTTCTCCTTTCCCACGAGTTCTTTTGTTTCGTCAAGCTTTTTGACGAGTTCCGTAAGCGATTTTTTTACCTGGTCCGGCTTTGCATGCTTCACCGCCCACAGGGTGTGAAATTCATCGGTTTCCGGATGTTTTTCGAACGCTTCATGGATCGTTACCAAAAGGTGAAGATACGCCCGGGCGATCTTTTCGGCGGTGCCGGGAAAAAACAACGGTGCATCGCGGTCAAATAATACATGCTCGGCGCGCATGCCGCCGTGACGGTCAAAGTGCTCAACCAGCGCATCAAAGAACGGATCGAGCGCCTTGATAAGATGTGATTTTAAAACCGCCGCTTTGGCATCATTCTCTATCTGGCGGACGCGTTCGCGCGTAATATGATAGCCCTCGCCGATCTCTTCGAGGGTCCGGCGTTTCCCGTCTTTCAGACCGAACCGCCGCGACAAAACATCCCGTTGGCGGGACGGTAATGCAGCAAGAAGCGTCGTGATTATTTTTTCCGTTTGGATATGTTGTGCATTCTTTGACATATCAGAAATTATGTTGGTTTACTTACCCAAACGAATATAGCACACATATAAAATGACGTCAATAGCTTGTGAAAATCTTTTCTCCGACTGTGATGCAGTCTGAGCTACGTTATAATAAACGAGCCGGCGCTTTTGTTCCCTTGCACCGCTCTCACAATAGCATCGGGCTTGGTCATATTAAAAACGAAAATGGGGAGGCGATTCTCCATGGCAAGCGTAACCGCCGACAGATCCATCACTTTCAGTTTCTTGACGATAACATCGTGATGGGAAATGCGCGGGAACTTGCGGGCGCGCGGGTATTGCGCCGGGTCCTTTTCGTAAATGCCGTCAACCTTGGTGGCTTTGAGCAACACATCCGCGCCGATCTCAAGCGCGCGTAACGTCGCTGCCGTATCGGTCGAAAAGTACGGGTTGCCGGTGCCTGCGGAAAAAATAACGACGCGTCCCTTTTCCAAATGCCGGATCGCCCGTTTCCGCACATAGCTCTCGGCGATCTTTGGCATCTCGATCGCGCTTTGCACGCGCGCATCCGCCCCCGCTTTTTTAAGCGCATCTTCAAGCGCCAGCGCATTCATCGCGGTTGCAAGCATACCCATGTAGTCGGCCGTGGCACGGTCCATGCCGCCGGTCGCGGCGGTGTACCCGCGGAAAATATTGCCGCCGCCGATAACAATTGCAACTTGCGTGCCGCGGCGCGCGACCGTGCGGATCTGCGCGGCGATACGGCGTGCCATGGCGGGGTCGATACCATACGCGTGACTCCCCAGGAACACTTCGCCGGACAGTTTGAGTAAAATGCGTTTATACTTTTTCATATCAGTATCCGCTGCGGTCAACGGCGTTCGCCGTTCAATGGAATATAATACACCTTGAACGCAACCGACCCCGACCGGTCATAAATAGTATCAATGAAGTAGCCGTTCGTGTCCAGATACTCCGCAAAGGAAATTTCCAGCGACCGCATCGCATCGTTGCGTTTCTTCACCGGGTCAACGACGCGATCGCTTACACCCGCGACATAATACATTCCTTTCGCGCCGGTTCCCGCAAGCGCCCGCAACGGATCGGAATCTTTCGGGATCGCCTGCAAATAGTTTGTGAACGAGATCACCGGCAGACGGTAATACACCGAGTAGGGCTGTATATACCACACATACGCGAACCAATATATTGTTTCGTCAAATAATAATATGTTCCCGCCGCGGAGCGCCGCTTCGTCAACCATATGCATGGTCGCGGCGTCATGCGGACGCCGGAACTCCGCGAGTTCCGGGAAAATATTTTTTCCGATGTAGTCATGTAATTCGTTGAACCCCACGCTCGAAAGACGCGCCGGCGAGGAAAACGCGGCATGCGCCACCGCCGGTTGCGCAAGGATGTTCGTATTGACGTTGTAAAAAAGCTCGAACCCCGCCACCACAAGCAGCGCTCCCACAACGCCCAGCGCCACGCGCGGCGCTTTTGTTTTCACAGAGAGAAAGAGGTCGTATGCGAACACAACGAACGCGGCAACCAAAAACGGCACCATAACGGACAAGAAACGTTCGGCAGCGCCGATAAATAAAAACATCACGAATACCAAAATAATGGCCAGAAGTAGAAACCTCTCAAGCGCATCCCCTTTTTTTCGTATCACCTTCATACCCAAAAACAACACACTCACCGCATATAGCGCAAGGAACGGGATGGAGGTTACTATATATAACGTTTTCCCGATGGCTGCGGCGTTTGCGGAAAAATCGGTGCTCACGCCGCGCGATGCGATAAGTTTGAAATCATCCGGATGCATACCCGCCATGGAAGATGCCGCTGCGTCAAAGTGTCCGCGGGTCGCGTACACTTCCGCGTTATATATGAGAACCGGCGCAAGCACCGCAAGGGCGATAAGTGCAGCCGCCCAGAACGACCCGCGGAGAAATATGTCCCGCCGCCAGACCAGCGCGTACAAAAAAACAGCGGGTACGAGAAAAATTGCGGTATATTTTACGGAGAGCGCGCACCCCGCCGCAACCCCCAACCACACCGCATCGCGCCACGCGCCGCTTGCGGTGTAGCGAAGGAAAAAGTATCCGGCGAGCGACAGGAACAATACTTCAATGCCTTCCAAATATCCCGCCTGGCTTGCCCAAACGGCATACGAAGACACCGTGGCCAGAAGGGCCGCTGCAAGAGCGGGGGCGCGACCGCGCCATTCCAGAAAGATGCGGTAGAGCACAAAAACAACCCCCAACCCCGCAAGCGCAAAAGGAAGTTTTGCCGCAAACGCACTCATGCCAAACACGCCGAAAAACAGGTATTGGATGCCGAATGCCAACGGCGGAGCGTCATGGAACGACAGGTTCGCCCACCAGGGAATCGTATCGAACCACTGGATCGGCGTCGTCTGCACGGTGCCGCCCAGATAGTCGAACCACCCCAGCGCCCGGAACGAGTTCAGCGCATCGTCCGAAAGCAGATCATGCGCTCCCACGCCGATACAATACATGAGAACAGCGAGCACCAAGATACCGCGTGCGGCGTATGTTTCAATATGGATACCTTCTTGTGTGCGTGCAACCATATCACCGTAAAAATCGACGAAATATCATTTTCCATGGGGCGATAACCCCTTCACTGATGATATGCCCCGATATCTTCGATTCGCCGCCGACACGGTTTTTAAAAATAATCGGCACTTCGGCAAACGACGCCCCCGCCCGAAACAGCATATATTTTAGTTCTATCAGAAAAGCATACCCCGATGAGTCGATGCGGCGCAAGGAAACTTTTTTGAGTAACCCGGCATCAATAACGCCATACCCCGTCGTGCAATCCCGCACCGGGAGGCCGGTGACCGTCCGCGCATAAAAATTGCCGCCCGCGCTCAAGATGCGCCGCCATAATTCCCACCCGCTCACGCCACCGCCACGCACATACCGCGACCCCACCACAACATCATGTTCCGCGCTTGCGGCCAACAGCGCCGGCAAATGCGCGGGGTCATGCGAAAGGTCAGCGTCCATGGTGACGATCTTTTTTACCGCGGGGTCGGCGAGAACTTTTTCGAACGCTTCACCATACGCCTTTCCCAAACCCTCCTTATGCTTCCGCACCAGGAGCGAAAGCGAGGCGAATGTTTTTTGCAGCGACCGCACCGCGTCTGCGGTCCCGTCGGGAGAACTGTCGTCAACCACCAGAACAGGGACGTCCGGCATAACACGCATGATGCTCTTGATCACGACCTCAATGTTTTCCCGCTCGTTGTACGTGGGAATAATGACAACGATTTCGTTCACGTGTTGCATGAAAACTATCTTACACCAGGTCCAGCGGTGTCAGCGTAATGGTATCGCCCTGTTTGTACGTTCCGGCAATGATCTTTGCTGCAATGCCGTTCTCAACCTTTTCCTGAATGAACCGCCGCAGCTCCCGCGCCCCGAAATCGGCACTGAACCCTTTTTCGGCAATGGCCTGTACCAGTTCGTCGCCAATGACAAGAATGTATCCCCGGTCTTCAAGCCGTATGCGCAAATTTTTCAGCATCATCTGCGCGATCTCGACAACCTGTATGTGGGAAAGTGATTCAAAAACGACCGTCGCATCGAACCGGTTCAGAAATTCCGGCGTGAAGATATGCTCCCGTAAAAGATGCGTGATGAGCTTTTCCTGAACCACCGAAAGGTTCTGGCCCGTTTTTACGTACTCCCGAATGAATTCCGAACCGGCGTTGGACGTCGCAATAATAATGGTATTGCGAAATGAAATATGCTTCTGGAACGCGTCGGTCAAGCGCCCTTCGTCCAAAACCTGCAAAAAAAGATTCTGGACATTCGGATGCGCCTTCTCGAGTTCGTCCAACAGCACAAGGGAGAACGGCTGCTCGCGGATACGGTCGGCAAACTGCGCCGCAACATCCGTATCCGTGTTGCCTATCAGCCGATGAATGGATGCGGCATCCTGATACTCGGTCATGTCCAAACGGATCATGCGTTCCTCGGAACCGAAATACACGTCGGCCAGCGCTTTTGCCGTTTCCGTTTTTCCCACGCCCGTCGACCCCAGAAACAAAAACGTGCCGATGGGGCGTTTCCGTTCCCCAATGCCCGCGCGGATGCGCCGCAAGGCCGACGCGATCTGTCCGATCGCTTCTCCCTGACCAACGATCCGCTGATGCAACAGCGCCTCCATATTCAGAAGCTTTGCCTTTTCTTCGCCGCTTAAGCGTCCGAGCGGAATACCGGTCTTCTTGGAAACCACTTCCATCACGTGATCCTGCGTCACGACCAGTCCCCCGAAACGGTGCGCGCCCGCAAAAGAAACAACTTCCGCAAGCAATGAGATCGCTTTTGCCGGAAACGGTATGTTCTGAATGAACGATTCCGCCGCGCTCACCACCTCCGCAAGCGCAAAATACGAGATGAACACGCCGGTCGTGCGTTCCACCTGCGGCGTCATGTCCTCCAAGATCAGCAGTGTCCGTTCTTCGTCGGGGGCAAGCACATCCACCTTTTCAAACAATATGGAGAGCGACGGGATCGCTTCAACATGGGTATGATACGGCGCCGGTTCGACAAGCGCGATCATTTGGAACGTATCGGACTGAAGATACGGCACCAAAACACCGGTAACATCCACGCTCGCAACATTTTCTTTCCGTTGCGGACCCACGATGTTATGAAAGTTCTCGACGACCAGCACCACATTCCCCGCGCGGTCGCTCTCGGCAAAGATCTGGTCCAAAAGCCCCACGGCAGATGCATTGTCGTGGCTGCGCGCGATCACCAAGTTCACATCAAGCGCCACCACGCGCTTGTGGAGCAGCGACGGCCGTGTCGTGCCATACAGCAGCCGTTGCGCGAACCCCTGCACAACGCTCTTTTTCCCGACCCCCGCCTCCCCGACCAATATGACATTGTTCCTGCCGGAACGATCAAGAATGGTTTCCACCGCATCGATCTCCTGCTCGTGCGCAAGCACATGCATATGCTCTTCCGATTCCAGCGTCCGCACGGCAACCGTTCTCCCGTACCCATCCAGCGTCGGCGTATATCCGTATGCCCAATCGTCCGCAATGCCTTTCACGTGCGCGAACGTTACGCGCAGCGGCTTTGGTTTTCGCTCTTCATGATACTGCTCCTCCCACCGCAACACATGCGCCACATCATCTTTCGTCACACCCAGGTCGAAAAAAATGCGCTGGACCGCCCGGTCGTTCATGACAATGACGGAAAAAATATGCTCTACCGTCACCGACGGCGCCAGAGACTCCGCGGCGTGCGCAAGTGCGCGCGCCATCACCGCATCAAGCGCCTGTTCTTCGTGACTGCGCGCATCATCAAGCTTGTATTGCGACCCGACGATCACTTCAATGCTTCTGACAAAATCTTCTTTTTTCAACAGAAGCCGCTGGAACAGGAAATCGGTACGTTCATGCATGCACAGCGCCCGCAGCAGAACCGCGGACGAAAGCGCACTGTTCTTTTTTGCGGCATATCGCAGTGCCTGATACAACGCGCGCGCCGCGGAAAAATCAAGGTATTCCGCGGTGTTAAGCGTACCCCCATGCTTCACATACTCCGCCGCTTCGGTGATCGGCATCGGCACACGCGTCCGGCGAAGCTTGAGGTCGTAAAATACCCACAACAGGACAAGCCATGTATTTACCCCCATGAGCGCAAGGAACATCCCGAGACTGTGCGCTTCGCTCAAAGAACCGGACGGTTGATCGGGCCGCGGAAAAAGAAAGACCAGCAGAAAGAACAGCGCAAGCATTCCACACACGATTTCAAACGGTATGATAACGCGGATGGGATAGTGCAGCGCCCGATATACTCTTGAAGAAAAAAGATCAAACATGGCAATTGAATTCCGAAGCAATATTTTTTGTCGCCTCCATCTCCAGCATCCGTAAGGAATTTGCTCCAGCGATACCTAACGAGCAGGCGAGCTCGGTGGTTTTTGATAGAATAGGCTCCTTCATCAAAAACATCGCCGT
>JBBTXL010000060.1:0-14197 GCA_038062295.1 Patescibacteria group bacterium | reverse complement strand
GGCGCGACGGAATTGAAATTCCCCCACCACGAAGCGGAGATAGCCCAGCAAGAAAGCGCGTCGGGCAAAAGGCCGTTCGTCAAATACTGGGTGCACGCGGGCATCCTGAATATCGGCGGCGAAAAAATGTCCAAGTCTTTTGGCAACTTTGTTTCGGGGAGTGACATGGTCGCCGCGCATGAGCCGGATGCATTCCGTTTTTTGATATTATCCGCGCATTACCGCTCCCCTATCCACTACACCGAGAAACTTATGGCGCAGGCCGCCGCAAACCTCGCCTCTATCCGCGCGTGCACAGCCGCTCTGCGAAAAGCGGCTGGCCGCCGCTCGGCGGCCTTTCCGTTTGCGCGCTTTGCAAAAATATTTGCGGAAGCGATGGACGACGATTTTAATACGCCGCGTGCGCTTGCCGCCATATTTTCACTCGTGCGCGCGGCAAACACCGCCATAGCAAAAAAAATCCTTTCGCGAACAGACGCGCAAAAGGTTCTTGCTTTCTTAAAAACCGTGGAACGTGTTTTTGGCGTTTCGTTTGCAACCCCAAAAACCAAGAAAATCACCGCCGCCATTGTAGCGCTTGCCAACGAACGGCACCGGCTACGAAAAGCCGGGAAATGGGCCGAGGCAGACGCTGTGCGCACAAAAATAGCGGCACAGGGCTACGAAGTACGGGACACAAAAGAGGGATACGAACTCATTTCCAGGTAGCGTATAATTTAAAAAAATAATCAAAAAAAATCCCCGTGAATGCTTCAAGCATTCACGGGGCAAGGTCAAAGGTTCCAAGGACTTTGTGCCAAGGAACCAAGATTCGGAGGACTTAGTTGCGGACACCGAGGAAGCGATAGTCGGCACCCCAGAAGCTGTCCCACCAAAAGAGGCTGAGGAACCGCTCGGAACCGTACCTGAAGAGGAACAGCACAAAGCGCCTGCCGTGGATCTGCGCCGAAGAACCGAGGGCAACGATGGGAAATTCACGCTGTATATCGGGGTATTTTGCCCCGAATGCTAAGAGTTCTTCGTGGGTTGCAGGACGCAAGCCCATCTTCTCCATTTCTTTCACCGCATCACCAGAACTGATGCTGCGATCAAAATGGACAAGCTCCACAGCGAGCTCTGCGGCGCCCTTCCCTTTCACGGGAAAGTGCTCCGCGGTGATGTCATCGTTAACCCAGTCGTAATGGCCGGCGGCGATCATATCGGTGAGGGATAGGGTGTGGTTGAGGGTGATGATAAAGATAGATTTTGTGCCGCCCGCCAAAATATCCACGAACTTGTCGAGAATTGTATCGCCTTCCGGTGTGGAAAGCTGATGAATTGCTCCGACAGGGAGTTCGCGCTGTCTTACCTTCTGGAGCAGTTTTGACCAAATGTCCATCGCTACTCCCATACCGCTTTCAAGACTTGCTAGCTTATCTTTGCTTCTTTTACTACCCATGGTAGACCTCCTTGTTTTGATTCGCCCCTCATTCCGCCCAATGTCGGAACCCCAGACAAATCTATGGTAAGGAACTATACTCGCTATATATCATAAAATAATCAATTTGTAAAGGCAGGCTCGCACCCCCATTTTCTGATTCAAGGACCCTTATGCACAGGGTTTCCCCATCTACTCCCTGTTTACGCAATTGCGCGACAGCGTGCAATGATTTACAGTAGTAACACTTACCTCTTATGGCACAACGCACACCAGACGCACTCGCCACCAACCCGCAAAGCACCGAAGCGGAACGCTCCGTGTTGGGCGCATTGCTGTTGGATAAAGAAGCGATATTCAAAATCGCCGATGTTCTCACACCGAAAGACTTTTACCAGCGGACGCACCAGCTTATCTATGAGGCGATGCTGCATCTGTACCAGAACCGCGAGCCCATCGACTTGGTCAACCTGACAAACCGCCTCAAAGCCGTGGAAGCGCTTGAAAACATCGGCGGAACGAGCTATCTGACCGGCCTTTTGAACGCGGTTTCCACGCCAGCGCATATCGCGTCGCACGCAAAGATCATCCGCCAGAAGCGCATCCTGCGCGACCTCATCTCGGTATCGTACGAAATATCGTCGCTCGGGCACCGCGAGGACGAAGACACCGATATATTGCTCGACGAAGCTGAGCAGAAAATATTTGCCATCTCGCAGGACATGCTCTCGCAGAACTTCACCACGATCGGCAGCGCGCTTGAAGAAGCATTCGAGCGCATTGAGCGGCTTCACCAGAACAAAAATGACATTCGCGGCGTTCCCACAGGGTACCCCCGTCTGGACACGCTTCTTGCCGGCCTGCAGCGTTCGGACCTTATTATTCTCGCGGCGCGGCCCAGTCTGGGGAAAACGGCGTTTGCGCTTGATATCGCGCGCAATGTTGCCGTCAAGGCGAAAATTCCCGTCGGTATTTTCAGTCTCGAAATGGCACGCGAACAGTTGGTGGACCGCTTTATCGCCGCAGAAGCGCATGTGAACTCCTGGAACCTGCGCACCGGCAGGCTGTCCGACAGCGGCGAGTACAATGATTTTGCCCGCATTCGCGACGCACTCGCCACGCTGTCCGAAGCGCCTATTTTTATTGAAGACTCTTCCGCGCTGAACATCATGCAGATCCGCACCATGGCGCGCCGTCTGCAAGCGGAACATGGTCTCGGGCTGTTGGTCGTTGACTACCTGCAGCTCATTCAGCCGCGCAACTCGTATGAATCCCCCGTACAAGCTATCACTGAAATTTCACGCTCACTAAAAGGCCTCGCGAAAGAACTGAATGTTCCCGTGCTTGCGATTTCACAGTTGTCGCGTGCCGTTGAGCAGCGGACGATACGTAAGCCGAAATTGTCCGATCTGCGCGAGTCGGGCAGTATTGAGCAGGATGCCGACGTTGTGATGTTTATTTACCGCGAAGACCGCGACAAGGAAAACACGGATCGCAAAAATATGGCGGATATTATCGTCGCCAAACACCGCAACGGCCCCTTGGGAAGCGTGGAACTATATTTTGATGAACAACGCGCAAGCTTTGAAACGCCCACAACGCAGTTTTCCGAAGGATCGGCGCTGCCGGATATATTTTAGCGATGAAACTCATCCATGATCTTATAGAAACGATAGCACGGTTCCCCGGCATCGGACCTCGCCAGGCGCAGCGTATCGTGTTTTACCTTATCCGCATGCCTGCGCCCGAACGGCAGCACCTTATCGCATCTGTCGCCGCGCTCGGTAAACGCGTGCGGACATGCCCGCTGTGTGCGCGCAGTTTCGAGCCCGCAAGCGCGCCGCAAAAAACATGCTCGATATGCGCCGACCCGAAACGCATCAAAACGACCATCTGTGTCGTGGAACAGGAAACCGACATTGACCCGATAGAAAAAACCGGCGCGTTCCGCGGCATTTATCATGTTATCGGCCACGATTCAGACCTGCTTGCCAAAACAACGCCGCAGGCCATCCGGAAACTTCTGGAAAGGATCGCGTTCATCGTACGTCAAATTCCGCCCAAAAAACGCGAGATCATGGAAGTCATACTCGCCACAAATGCAACAGTAGAGGGCGACGCGTTGTCACTGTATCTTGAAAAACTGATGCGGCCGCTCTCGGTACGCATCACGCGCCTCGGACGGGGACTTGCGTCGGGCGCGGAACTTGAATACGCCGACCAACAAACCATCAAAGACGCCGTTGCCAACAGAAAACCCCTCGCGTGAGGGGTTTTATGCTTTAATATCCGTGATCTTCACTTCGGTATAGGGCTGCCGATGGCCCTTTTTTGTGTGTTGGCGTTTCTTCGCTTTATATCTAAAAACAATAACCTTTTCCGCCTTGCCCTGTTCGATGATCTCTCCCTGTACTTTTGTTTTTGCAATATACGGGACACCGAACTCCGCGTCATCGTCCGATGATGCGGTCAGGAGAACCCGGTCGAATACGACCATATCCCCCACCGCGCCTGGCAGCTTTTCCACCTTTATTTTTTTGCCGACAGCCGCAAAGTATTGCTTGCCGCCGGTTTCAATAACGCTGAACATAAAAAAGAGTTTATCATAACAAAAAAGAAAAGTAAACCCCCATTTCCAACATGTGGGGAAATGGGGGTTATACTATCACTTTGCAATTATAAGGACACCGAAACAGCCTTCATTGCGGCACGGTTCGCCTTCTTTCCCATTGTCGGATATTTTGCAACATTGCGGACAGTAGACAATTTTTTGCCGTGTGGGTTTTCCCTTAGTAAGGAGCGATTTTTTCACCTGTATCCTCCTTCCCGAATTTAATGCCCGGCATAATGCCCATGGCAAAGGCAAAACCGTTTCTTGCCACCAGGCGGTCAAAAAGGCCTCGGCATTTCTTACACACATTTGAACTACCGTCGATCTCTTGCGTGCCACAGCTCACACATCTTCCTGTGTTTTGTGAATCACTATTCTCCATGCCATCCTCCTTGGTATGATGAAATTGTTAAATTGCAGATGATGGCCCGAGCCGAATTGAACGGCGACCTCTCCGTTGTTACGGAGCGCTCCCTAGAGCTTGCGGGCCCCCACACTTACTTTCGGAAGAATACCGTCGCACTGGACTCAAAAGTAAGTGTGGGGGCGGGCCTCTCAAAACAAAACCAGCTTTCCCGTTACGGAAAGCTGGTTTTTAAATTCTTGTAAATCTTATGAACTTAAACCTAACTTTCCGCGATGAAAGCCGAGGAGCAGGACCCCAAAAAGGATACGCTGTGCGGATACGTTAGTCATAACGCCAGGGTATCAAACGATGGAGGTATTGTCAAGTCGTGTTCTGATAAATTTGAGTCTCCTGCCGGAGCCAAAGACCAGGAGTGTCAGCAAAATGGCAAAGTGCAAGATATGCGCAAAAAGTTCCACCGGACCCATCAATATCAGCGTAGCAAAGAAAAATGGTAATAGAAAAACGGCGGTAAGGCGCGTCACTAAACCGAGGATGAACATCACTCCAAACAACGCTTCCACCGTTCCGGCAGACAGCACGAACCAATAATCGGTAAAGTTTTCAAACCCGAGCATCTGCATGAAGTTCCAATGATACTCGGCAAGAAATGCCATCCCAAGCTCCGGGTGTAATATTTTTTCGGAAAAACCAAGAATAACAAGGTTCACGCCGGTAAATACGCGCAACAGCGGAACCGCATAGTCACGATAGCGTTCCGCAAGCGCATGAAGACGCGCCGCGTCAAACAGCGTCCAGTGCGGCCTCCCGAACAACAGCAGTATCAGTGCGATGCCAACAACCTCAAAGGCGTCGCTCAACTCCCCAAACCCGAAATGGAGCATGGCCGTAAAAAAAAGCGCAAGCAAGCCGACCGAAGCAAGCTTCACGAATACTCCAAGCACGAGAGCAAAGCCAATGGTTGCCTGAAATGCCAACATAAGCTCTCCCAAGATGGTCGTGGAAATGAGATTTGGCGCAAAACCATATCCCTCCCACGAAAATACGACAAGCCCGAACCCGATGATGATGCTGAACAGTGAGATGACCGCCGGATCGATATAGTCAAAGAACGGATGAGAAAAGCTGCGCAATGACGGAAGTTTTTTCTCAAGCAGTATAGCGATACCCACTATCACCACGGCTATCGCAATCCATGCGAGCACCGGACCATCCGTAATACTGTAGGATCGAATCGGGGCAGTGTGCGCAACATCCACAAACCATTTCACGTGCGCAGACGCAAACAGCGGCATGAACAGAGCCGCCGCAATGCTCCACATGGAAAACTTTCTCAAGGTTACCATGAACGCATTATATCATATTCATTCGGAAGATAGTGAGTAATAAAAATGGCCGGATGGTTGTTTCCATCCGGCCCATTTACGTGCCAAGGGTAACTGATGTATGAATTATCCTTTCTTTGTTGCATCTCCTGGACATAGGTGCGCATCCGCTGCGCGATGGTTAGTTCGTTCTTTCTTGTCCGCCGCTCTCTGTAAGCAATCGGACAATGTCTGCCTCTACCGCCGCCAACGCATCGAATGCTTGATGGGTCCGTTTTTTCGCGCTTTCGTACCTATCAAACATTTGTTCTTTCCACCGCCAGTTGAATTCAGTAAAAGGCGTGCGCGCGAGTACATAGCATACCTTGCTCAACCGATCTTCCTCGTCGGCTACTTTGTTCAGCTCCGTGAATTTCTGCCGCTGAATTTCAAACACTGCATCCAATTGTGGATTAGACATCTTTCCTCCTCCCTTTTCTTCCAAGTTTATTCCGTTGTCAAACAGCCACTTTTTATTTGAACGAGTGGTGATGTTTTTCAAGCTTTTGCCTGCTGTCGTTTCCTAAAATCAGCACTTCATATTTGCATTCTATACAGCTATAGAGAGAGCGATCATTTCCAGAGTTCCCCGTGTCGTATGGGTCAGGCCAAGAATGAACATGTGTGAAAGAATGACCCTGACTTGTCTTGGCGCATTCTTTTTGGAGCGCTTTGAGCCTTCGCTTAATACTCATAATATACACCCATCCTTTCTTTATATGCTTTATTCCATTGTCAAACAGCAACTTCTCATTCGATACTTATACCTCTTCCTTACATCATTTTTTACTAGAAGTCAAGGATAAAAAGAAAAGGCCCGCTACATGTCCGAGGACACGTAACGGGCTGATTGTTGTAAAGAGCGGGCGACAGAAAGCAATTATGACAAAGCCCTCTGAATTGCGGCCACTCTTTTGCGGAACTTATCAAGGGCATCGTTAACCATTTCTCTGCCGAGGGGAGAAAGCGGGAGCACGATATCTCTTTCAAGGGCTTCTATTTTCTGAAGCGTTTCGGCTCTCTCGGCGGCAAGCTGTTCCAGCATGGTACTGCTCTCGTAAACCAGTGCTCCCCACACGCTGAGAAATCTACCTTTGGACGAATTTTCTTCGCTGGCTCTTATTTTGTCTGTGCAGAACCTTCCGGCAAGTCCCCACGTTCTTTCGGTGGCCATTCCTACCGAGCTGTAAATCCCGTGTCCAAACTCAGTGGCATATGTTTCTTCTTTCACAATGGCGCCGTGAGCACGTATGTTGTTTGCCTCCTGGTGTTCCTTCATGTGGAGAATGATTCCTTCTTTGCCTCCCAACGGTCTGAGTCTATCCTCCCAATTACCCGGTCGGTTGAGGTCGCAGTTGCCGCAGATGTATTTGTCTCCCTCCTTAAAGACCGCGGGTAGCGCCTTAACATCTCCCTCGTGCCCGCATTGCATGGGCAGAAATGTGAAACCCTCCGTCGGCCTGATTTCCAGGCATACGGGGCACACCGGAACTCTGTTCATCTCTCTGCTGCCTTCGGCTGTCTTCGTCTCCGCATTGCTGTTCAAATCACTCACCATCCTTTCTTTGGTTTTATTCCATTGTCAAACAGCCACTTTCCTCTGCTTCCCTCATTGAATGCCTACACCTCTTTTGTACATCATTTTCTGCCGGAAGTCAAGGGCTTGCTGTGGTTCAATAGTTTTGAACCGCCTACTACAGTCATGCGCGGTCGCGTAATACTGTAGTAACAATTCGTCAAATTTCTTGCGTTTATGCACCGCCAAGGGGATTCGCCGCCCCGATTGTAATCGGGGCGAGCCCCGCCCAGCTAAGCTGGGCGGGAACCCGTGTTATGTGGACTTGCCCGCCAAAATTTTAACTAGTAGCGCATAGGGGAATCGAACCCCTGTTACCTGGCTGAGAACCAAGTGTCCTAACCACTAGACGAATGCGCCTCGTGTGAAAATTTAGGCGGGTGAAAGAACCACGCGTCCTGGACCGGACTAGACGATGGCGGCCCGAATGCGTTCAACGACTTTCTCCATGTGCATGCTGTGCGAACCTTTTACCAAAATAACATCCCCCTCCTTGATGATGCGCACGAGCATTTCCCCTGCGACAGCAGACGTATCGTACCAAAAAAGATTTTGTCCTTGCACGAACCCCTGTTTTACAAGCTCGTCTTCGGCAAACTTCATGTGCGCGCCGACCAACACTGCAACATCGCACACATCGGAAACACACTTTCCGACAGTACGATGCGCTTCTTCCGAAAACCCTCCCAGCTCACGCATATCTCCCAGTACCGCAAGTTTGCGCGTGCCCGGCAACGACCGGAGCGTGTCGAGTGCAACCTGGGTTGATGCGGGCGAGGCGTTATACGTATCGTCAAGTATCACCGTTCCTTTCACGCCCGCGAGAACCGAAAGTCGTCCCTGTGGAGGAACGAACCGTCCCAGTGCCTGCGCAATGTCGGCAAGGTTTATACCGAACACAAGCCCAACTCCGCATGCAGCGCCGGCTGCGTACGCGCCATGCGCCCCTACGGTACCATCCAAACGCATCGGAAGAACACTCCCGTTATACTGTACTTTCACCGTGATGCCAAGAGGAATGTGGGGCTCGCGGGTCGCGTCAAACCGAACGTCCGGCTGCGCGAGCACCACATCCGCATCGCGGGAAAACCCGTACGCGATGCGGCGCATGCCATCGGCTTTCCCTCGCAGCGGTTTCCATGCGGCTTCGTCGGCATTCACCACAACCGTCCCACCCTGCTTCACCGCCGCGGCGAGCTTGCGCTTTTCCGCATGCAGCGCATCGGGATGTTCAAAAAACTCAACATGCACCGGCATATCGCCCCCGCTTGCCGTAAACACCGCGATGTCGGGCGCAACGATCTTTACCAGCCGATCCATCTCGCCGGGACGGTCAACCCCCATTTCAAGGACCAACACTTCGGGATACCGCGTCCATACCAGACGGAACAGAGCACGCAGCGCATCCCAGAGCCACCCTGGAGCATTCCTTCCCCATGGGCGCATGCCTAGAATGGTCATCGGGATGCCGACCTCGGTGTTATAATTTTTCTCGCTTTTGCGGACGAAGAACCGCGCGGCTACAACAGCGGTAATGGCGTCTTTTGCGCTTGTTTTTCCGACATTGCCCGTTACGCACACCACTTTTGGTTTGTAACGTACAAGGGTGAGACGGGCAAGTACAGCAAGAATAATAATCAGCGTATTTCGCATGATCATGGATTTTTAATATCGGGAGGCACTTCGTAGTGGGTTAACAGGTACGACATAACATCGGAAAAAACGGGAGCGAGGGATTCCGACGCAAAGCGGATCCCTTGCGGCCGCTGCATGGTCAAAAGCACGACAAACCGCGGCCGATAGGCGGGTGCAAACCCAACAAATGAATGGATGGCATCCTCCGAATAGCCGCGCCGCTCCGGATCGGGGATCTGCGCGGTACCCGTTTTGCCGGCAACAAAATAATCCT
The DNA here is from genome assembly GCA_038062295.1 of Patescibacteria group bacterium. Taxonomy (GTDB): domain Bacteria; phylum Patescibacteriota; class Minisyncoccia; order GWC2-36-17; family WO2-46-25; genus JBBTXL01. The sequence goes on along the minus strand of JBBTXL010000060.1, from coordinate 4,953 downwards.
TGATCGTTACTGTATCATACCCCTGTTCGACGGTTGAAACCATCATCTGTGTCAGCTGCCGCGCCGTTGCGGGTGTGATGACGCGCCGCACTGTATGCGGCGTGATGACTTCTACGGAACCGTCCACGTACCGTATTGTATCCACCACATGCGGGGTCATAAGCGTGCCGCCGTTTGCGATCGCGGCGATCGCGGTGGCAAGCTGGAGCGGCGTTACCGCGATCCCCTGCCCGAACGACGCATTCGCGAATTCCAGGTCCTTGTCTTTGTTGAGATTGCTCGTATTCCCCGCAACCTCTCCCGCGAGATCAATGCCGGTCGTTGCCCCGAAACCGAAATTTCTAATATACGCGCGGATGGTATCTTTGGCAAGCTGTTGCTCCACAAATACCACGCCTGTGTTCAGCGAATGCTCCAGAACCTGGGTCATGGTGTTCACCCCATGCGCCTTGCCGTCAAAGTTTGAAATGACATAACTTCCGAACACAACCTGTCCCGTGTCGGTGTAGGTCGTGTCGGGTGTGATCACTTTTTCATTCAGGCCGATTGCCATCGTGATCGGCTTGAATACGGATCCCAGCTCGTACTGGCTTGCAACCGCCGCGTTGCGAAACACCCCAATATCGGCAACTTCCCCGTATGCGTTCGGGTCGTAACTGGGAACGTTGGCCATGCCCAGGACCCTGCCGGTGGCGGGCTCCAGGACAATACCAGACCCTCCTGTCGCCTGGAAGCGGGCAACGACATCAGTCAGCGCATCCGTAACGACAAACTGCACGTCAGGATCCACCGACAACACCATCTGCTCAACACGCCTGCTCCCCGAAACTCTTCCCAATGCGTCGTTGTACCACTCTTCCAAACCATACTGGCCGCGCGGCGGATCAAACCCGAGGTTTAAAAATCCGGACAGGTGCGCGGCGGCGGCACGATAGGGATACGAGCGTCCGCGCTCGGCCGTGAATCCAACACCGGAAATGTTCCGCGCGCGAATACCATCCGCAACATTTTCCGGAACGCGGGTTGCAATAACTTCATAGGGGTCATCCCGCTTGGCGATCTTTGCCGCGATCGTATCCGCGGGAATGTGCAACGCTTCGGCAAGAGCATGTGCCACCGTAGCCTCATCGCTCATCATGCGCGGATCAACAAAAATCGTAAAAAGGTCGGTATTAGCGGCAAGCGGCGTCAATGTTCCGTGCCGGTCGGTAAGAAAGAACTCCCCGCGCTCTAACGGATTTTCTTCGCGCTCACCGCTCCCGACCGCTGTTGCCGCCCGCTGGACATACTCGGGGATCTGTACCATGGCAAGCTTTCCCGCAATGGCAAGCGCCGCGCACAAAAAAAGGACAAACAGTATGTTTATCCTCACAGACGCATGTTTCTTCCCTTGTCCGATCCGAGCGTCACTCATACTATCATACTATAAAGCCGCTACCGTACAAACGCAACGGCAGCATCCTCGCCGACCGCCACATACCGGACCGCCGGCGCGGCGATAAGACTATCCTCAAACGCGATCGCTTTGAGCGCAGTATGGGATACCAGTTCAACCGTCTGTATTTCAAGGTGTCCCGCCTCTTTCTCCGTGGCCGCAAGCGTCGCTTCCTGCTGGATGAGCGAGCGCTGAACGTTCATAATGGCGTTGCGTTCCATCACGTATAAAAAAGAGAGCGTGATAAACAAAGCGCTCGCCAACGCCATATATTTTCCGGCGGAAACACCGTCCCAGGGAAGGACAGCAATGCGTTCACGATGATATGATTGTACTCCTATATAATTTTGCATATCGCTTAAAGATTTTTTATCACGGCGCGAAGTTTTGCCGATCGCGCCCGCGGATTCTCATGAAGTTCCGCGCGGGATGGTACCATAGGTTTTTTTGTCGCTAATGCGACACGATGTTCTTGGGCGGCCGCTTTAAAACATTGCTTTACGATCCGGTCTTCCAAGGAATGAAACGATACAACGGCGCATACGCCTCCCGGCGCCAGGATTCGCAGCGCTTCGGGCAATGCCGCTTCCAATTCCGTCAGCTCTTCGTTCACGAAGATCCGTAGGGCCTGAAATGTTCGTGTCGCCGGATGGATGCGCATATGCCGGGCGGGATATGCGGAGCGTACCACCGCGGCAAGTTCTCCGGTCGTGCGGATGGGCTGCTTTTTCCGCGCCGCGCATACGGCGCGCGCAATCGCCCGCGAACGCCGCTCCTCGCCAAACCGCCATATGATATCGGCAAGCTCGTACTCGGAACTTTGATTCACCACATCATACGCAGTCAGGCCGTCTCCTAAGTCGCTGTTGGTTTCATACCGCATCAGCAAGGGTTCGTCCTTTTGGAACGAGAACCCACGGCCCGACCGTTCAATATGATGGGAAGAATATCCGAGATCAAACACTATGCCCCGAACTGGTCCGCAGGCATGCGCGTGCGCAATTGCCGCAAGGTCGCGATAACTTCCGCATATCGGAACGATCCGTGCGTGTTCCGCGCGGGCACGACGCTCAAGCGCCGTTACCAAGTCGCGGTCCTTGTCGATCGCAATGACGCATCCGGACGGCGCGACGCGCTCCCACAGCGCGAATGTGTACCCGCCTCCGTTTGCCGTCGCATCAATAACGCATGCGCCTGCCTGCGGCGCGCATACTTCCAACACTTCGTGTAAAAGAACTGGCGTATGGATCGTATCGGTCAACTCCTTCATTGCTCCATGTGCAGCTCTCCCATCCGTTCCGCGATCGCATTGCTTTCCGTTTCCGTTGCTTGCTTATACTTCTCCCACGCATCCTCGTTCCATACTTCTATCCGGTTGTACAATCCCGCAACCACTACCTTCTTCGTAATGCCGGCAAATTTCCGCAGATAATCCGGGATCACCGCCCGCCCCTGTTTGTCCACTTCAAGCTCCATCGCCCCCGACAACATATGCCGATTGAACGCGCGATGGTCCGACTTGTAAATTTGTAGCGACGCGATCCGTGCCGCCTGTTCCTGCCATTCTTTTGCCGGATACACGAACAAACAGTTGTCCAATCCCCGCGTTACGACTGCACCCTTTTCGAGCGCCTTGCGGAATTTTGCCGGAATTGCGATCCTTCCTTTTTCATCAATAGAATGCTTGTATTCTCCGATAAACATAGCTGTTTGCCGCGCTAAAGTTATCCACAGTTTTTATACGTTATCCCCACTTTTATCCACTTATCACCACTTTAGTTCCATTATACACCACCTATCAACCATGTCAAACCACTTGTCTACACCTTGCAGACAAGCAAAAAACCCTTTTTAAAAAGGGTTTTTTGCTTTCCTTCATCTTAGTTATACACAGAGTTAAGGTAGATAATCCAATGGGTTTATGGATGCTCCGATGGGAATCATGAGATTGGCGACCTTGGTGCTTTGGAGAAGCGTGTAGCTTGATGCCGCAAATACGGAGAAATGCAGATGCGGGCCGGTGGAGTACCCCGTGGAACCGGAATACCCAATGACCTGACCGGCTTCCACGCGTTGTCCCTGTTTCACCTTTTGGAGCGAAAGGTGCCCATACAATGTCACCAGGTGCTTGTCACCGTGATCGATCGCGATCCAACGCCCATATGAATACCGCCCGTTATCACCCACGCCGATAACGGTGCCGCCAAGCGCCGCGCGAACGGGAGTTCCGGTCGGCGCTCGGAAATCAATACCGTTATGAAAGTCATACGCCGCCTTCCAATTCGGCTGCCCGTATCCCTGGGTAATATGAATAACATCCACCGGCCACGAGAGGATCCCTCGCCCGACCGGCAACAGCGCACGGTCCAGCTCCGCGCGAAGTTTTGCTTCAAGCATAACGATCTCTTTCTCTATCGCCGAACGCTGGTCCTCAAGTTTCTGAACGGTTTTCTGATATTCTTTTTCCTGATTTTTTGTCTGCCGCAACAGCGTTTCCTTGCCGGCTTTTTGATCGCCTACAATATCTTCCTTATCGCGTAACTCGCCCGAAAGCGCGTCAAGCTGCTCCTTATGCACTTCTTGGTCCTGTTTGAACGTTTCCAGTTCGCTCTTGAACGTCTTGAGATCATCAAGGCTGCGCTTGATCCCTCCCTGAACATTGGCAAGATACTGCCGTTGACTCACCACATCGGAAAAACTTCGCGACGACAGAAACAACGCAAGTGCTGTCTGGTTGTGATCGGCCTCGTACAACAAAACGATCGCGTGACGCAGATGGTTGCGCGCATTTTCTATCTCGTCTCCCTTCACCCTGATCTGCTCTTTGAGCTCTTCAATGCGGAGCTCCGCTTCCGTTATTTTTGCCTGTGTTTTTTTAATAGAAACGCCAAGGTCAAAGAGTTCCGCGTCTATCTTTGATATTTGCGACTTGAGCGTTGTTCCCTGCGCCTTCGTTGCCTCAAGCTTCTTCTGATATTCGGCGCTTTGGCGCTCAAGCATTTCGATCTCCGCGGCCTTTTCCTCGATCTGCTTTTTCAGGTCGTCAATGAGCGTAGCGTGGGTCGCCGGCACTCCCCACAAGCCTGCCGCTCCCGCAACAACGATACATAAAAAGGCGAACCACCTCATATACCAAGCTGTGCGCGGGCCTCGGCAACGCGCGCGAGTGTCTTTTCTTTTCCAAGGACCTGGGCGATCTCCAAAGGCCCCGGCGAGAATTCTTTCCCCGAGAGCGCAACGCGCAGCGGCCAGTACACCGTACCATTGCCGAAACGCTCCGCGAGCGGCGCACATGCGTCTGTGGCGTGTGCGGCGGTAAACGCATCCGTGGGGATGGCCGCAAGCGCATCCGCAACAAGCGCAAGCACTTCTGCAACCTCTTTTTTCGTGCTCTTTTTCCATATGAGAAGTTCCGGTTTGTACGATGGCGCGCGGAAAAAGAAATCGGCGAGCTCCACGATATCGGCCATTTTTTTTATCCGCTCGCGTTCCAGCGCGATAACATTCTCAAGAAACGC
>JBBTXL010000059.1:0-4725 GCA_038062295.1 Patescibacteria group bacterium | reverse complement strand
ATCCGCCAAAGCATTCTGGATGGAGATTTTCCCGACTTCAAAAAATCCTTTCTGGCGGAGTATAGGTAGTTTTGATCTGCGGTATTCCCGCGGATTCCATGATCTAACTACGAATCGTACATGAAAAACACTATAGGGTGTTTCGTGTACAATCTATATTATTAAGAAAGTACAGTTATAACAGTGATAGCTGTTATAACTGTACTTGATGGGATATAATATAGTATGGTATAAGCGGACTATTGCACCTTACCAACCGGCCCGCTGTGTTTTTGTAAAAGGACAGAAGCACAAAAAGCGACGCCACAAGAATAAAGGAGACTTGCGATGAAAGACGACGCAACCTTCGAGCAGGCAGAAAAGTTACCCTCATTTTTCAAGGGCACATCCCGGGAACAGATGCAGACCATCTTCAAATCGGGACTCCTCGCTGATATTCGCGACGGTAATTACACCTCATTTTCTCCGGCAACTCGAGATGTAATTAAGGGGCTACTCAAATCCAAGTCACTTGTGCCCGAGGCTGATAACAGCATGTTGCTTTCCAACCTTACTATAGCCGCGCAGGCACGTGGCAACTTCGAATCACATCCCCATCTTCCTGATGAATGGTTTCCAATTCCTGAAAGAATTTCGGACGATTACAAGCTGTTTGATTCTGAAGAAAATGTTTTATCCGAAGGAGTGGTTTTTCGGATGCAGGCAGTGGGGTATGAGCCCGCCAATTCCCATGAATTTTTACTTTGGGATGGGCGGGGACGGTATGGCAAGGGTTATGTTATCGCGCTCGGTTCTATTGTGATGATTGGCCGTCGTCGTTATGTGTTGTACCTCGATGGGGAAGGAGTACTTCCGCGTCTCAGTCTCACTCGGTGGAATAGTCATAATGACAGCAACCGTTTCTTTCTCGGTGTGTGCAAACGCACATAAGTTTAGCCCTCGGCGAAATTTTGCCGGGGGCTGCTTCTTTTTTGTAGCGCAACATTTTTATATATCGTTTTATTTGCGATAGCAAATAAAACGATATGATTGATTTTTAGCTCTGAAATTGCTATTGTTTCCCTGTGTCAGAGAACAGCAAACCGGATATTTCGGTTATTGCAACGGGTATCGAGCTTGCGGTGACGGTTGTCGTGGCGGTGCTTTTTTTCGTCGTTGTGGGGAGATGGCTTGATATTTCGTTCTCCACCGGATTTATTTTCTCGGCCGTGGGTGCCGTCCTTGGCGTATGCACCGCAACCGCCCTTGTCGTGCGGAGGGTTTCTATCTTAATGCACCAGGCGGAAGAAGAGAAAAAGCAGCCGGTGGATAGCGAGTGACCCGCTCTGTCCGAACCATTTGAAAACACGCTATCAATTTCCCCAGCGAGGAAATTGCGCTCGCTCTCGGGCTTGCTCGCCCTGCCGCCCGGCGGGTTTGAGAATATCTCGCAGGAGCAAAAAGCTTGGTTTTTCTGAAAGAAAATTTTTGCTCCGAGGGATAAGCGTCGCAGGACGCCGCTGGAGCGAACTGACGACCGGTTCTCAAACACGATGGGCGTCAGGGCACCCTGCCCGCTTCGCCCTGCGAGACGGTTTTCAAATGGTTCGGACAGAGTGGGATACCCGGTAGTGTGGTAGGATAAAAGCATGGACATACATATCGTTATTGCATCGGAAAGAATAGGGGAGTGGATGGGATTGCCCATCACCAATACCCTGCTGACCTCATGGATTGTCATGGGGATTTTGGTTGTGTTTGCGCTCGTGGTTTCGCGCATGCTCACCTACAAACCCGGCAGGGTGCAGAATGCGGTGGAGGGGTTGTTTGCGTTCGTGCTTGATTTCATGACCGAAGCATTTGAGGGCAACCGCAAACACGCGCTGTTTTTCTTTCCGCTTATTGCCACCATTTTTTTATTCGTGTGGCTTGCCAACTGGATGGAATTTTTGCCCGGGTTTGGCAGTATCGGTGTGACGGGCGACTGCGGCCGTGCGGTATGCGAGCCGCTGTTCCGCTCGGTGAACACCGACCTGAACGTAACCATCGCGCTTGCCGTCATTGCTGTCATGGTCACCGAGGTTGCGGGTATTGTGGCGCTTGGGCTATGGCGCTACACGGGGAAATTCCTCGTGTTTACCAGCCCCTTGAAATTTTTCATCGGTCTGATAGAATTGGTCAGTGAGGCATCCCGCCTCATTTCGTTTTCGTTCCGGTTGTTCGGCAATATCTTTGCGGGAGAGGCGCTTATCGTCGTGATGATGTACTTTCTCCCCGTGGGCTTGCCGATACCCTTTATGTTGTTTGAAATGTTCGTCGGGTTCATGCAGGCGGCCATTTTCGCCCTGCTGACACTGTTTTTTATTAAACTGGCGATGACCCCGGCACAGCATTGAGTAATTATTAACACAGTTGTTTATGGATTTAGAAGCGGCAAAAATCATAGGAATGGCGTTGGCGGTCGGCTTGGGCGCGATTGGCCCGGGGGCGGGCATCGGCATTATCGTCGGGCGTGCCATTGAGGCGCTGGGACGAAACCCGGAAGCATCGGGGCGTATTTACGGCCTTATGTTTTTGGGTATCGCGCTGACGGAAGCGCTTGCCATCTTTGCGCTTGTCATCGCATTCATTATTCGATACGCGTAAATAACAGGAAAGGGGAGTAGCGTAGCGGGGAGAGAGAAGCATGTGCGCGACATATGTTGTTCTCTACCCACTACTCCCTCCCGACATGATACGGTATGGAGCTATTCGAGAATCTCGGTATTGATTGGCGGCTTATCCTCATCCAAATCGTCAACTTTGGTATTTTACTCTATCTACTGAAGCGGTTTTTATACAAGCCGGTGCTCGGCGTTCTGGAGCGGCGCAAGAAAGAGGTGGAAGATTCTCTGGCGCTCGCCGAACAGGTCAAGAAAGAGTTCCATGAGCTGCAGGAGCAGAAAAACGAAGAGCTGACCAAAACGAAAGCGGAGGCGCAGAAAATATTGAGCGTTGCACAGGAACGCGCGGCGCAGCTTGCCGCGCAAAGCGAGGAGGAGACCAGGCGGCGCTCGGATGAAATGGTAGAACGCGCGCGCAAGGTTATTCATGAAGAAAAGGAAAAGATCGTGAGCGCCGCCAAAGCCGAGGTGGTGGATGTGGTGATGGCGGCGGCGAAAGCAGTGCTTGGCAAAGAGGTGAAAGGGAAGGAGAGTGAAGAATTTATTAAGCGCAATCTGGATAAAAAAGTATGACAACCACCGCACGACACTATGCCGAAGCGCTGTATCATGCAACCGGCGGCGCATCCGAACAGGAAGCTTCGGCTGCGGTACAAGCGCTGTGTGCGCGTCTCGCTCGAGAGGGGCGGCAGGACCTGCTCGAAAGTGTGGCGCTTGCGTACCGCAGGGTGCTGATCGAGCGCAACGAACTTCCCGAGTTGTTCGTGGAGAGCGCGGAGCCGCTGTCCGATGTGGCGAAACGCGCGGTGGCGCAGGCGTTTGATGCAGACCGCGATGTTGCCATCCGTGCGTCGGTGAACGAGGCGCTGGTGAGCGGGCTGGTCGCACGGTACAATACCATGTATGCGGATGTTTCCATTTCGGGGAAGTTGGAAAAATTAAAGCGCGCATTAACGAAATAATATGGCGATACAACACGAGATCATCAAAGAATTGAAAAAGAAGGTCGCTGAATTCAAGGACACCGGCGGGCGTGAACGCATTGGCACGGTGCTTGAAGTCGGCGACGGCGTGGCAAAGATCGCCGGTCTTACCGATGTGGGTGCGTCCGAAATGCTGACCTTCCAATGCGCCGGCGGCGAAGAGGTGATGGGGTTGGCGCTCAACCTTGAAGAAGGGCAGGTGGGCGCGGTGGTACTTGGCCAATACCAGAAAGTGAAAGAAGGGGATGTGGTGAAAGGAACCGGCCAGACGCTCGCGGTGCCCGCAAGCACGCTGTTGTTGGGGCGTGTGGTAAATGCGTTGCTGGAACCGGTTGACGATAAAGGAGCCATCGCGCGCGACGCGATGATGCCGGTGGAAAAAATAGCGCCGGGTGTGATAATGCGTCAGCCGGTTACCGTGCCGCTCCATACTGGGATTATGGCGATCGATGCCATGATTCCCATCGGAAGAGGTCAGCGCGAACTCATCATCGGCGACCGGCAGACCGGCAAAACAGCGATCGCGATAGATACGATTCTGAATCAAAAAGGAAGAGATGTTATCTGTATTTATGTGGCGCTCGGACAGCGCGAGTCAAAGGTGCATCGAGTTATCGGGGAACTCGAAGAACGCGGCGCCATGGAGTACACAACGGTGGTGCTTGCCGGCGCGGCCGATCCTGCCGCGATGATCTATATCGCGCCATACGCCGCAACGGCATTAGGCGAATATTTCATGAGTCAGGGGAAGGATGTACTCATAGTGTATGACGCCCTTACCAAACACGCGCAGGCGTACCGTCAGGTGTCGCTCCTGCTGCGCCGCCCGCCGGGGCGTGAGGCGTATCCGGGCGATGTATTCTACCTTCACTCACGGCTCCTTGAACGCGCGTGCCGCTTGAACGAGCAAAACGGCGGCGGTTCGCTGACGGCATTGCCCATTATCGAAACACAGGCGGGTGACGTGTCGGCGTACATCCCGACCAACGTCATTTCCATCACCGACGGGCAGATCTATCTGGAAACCGATTTGTTCTATCAGGGTGTGCGGCCGGCGATCAGTGTTGGTTCTTCCGTCTCGCGCGTGGGGGGGGCGGCAC
>JBBTXL010000058.1:0-5637 GCA_038062295.1 Patescibacteria group bacterium | reverse complement strand
CGATTATCAAAGGTCTTTCCACCAAGCTCAACTCCGCGCGGTTTGCACGGACGCTCGGAACGCTTATTGACTCGGGAGTTCCCATTGTGAAGGCGCTTGAAATTCTGTCCTCCACGCTGTCCAATCATTACTTTGCCGAATCGCTCAAGGCGGCTTCCAAGGAGATTCAAAAAGGCAATACGCTGTACGATGCGCTAAAAAAATACAAGACACTGTACCCGCCGCTCGTAACGCAAATGGTGGCGGTGGGAGAGGAAACGGGGTCGCTCACCAAGATCCTTTCAAAGCTCGCCGATTTTTACGAAGACGAGGTTAATAATCTCACGAAAAATCTTTCCACCATCATTGAGCCGGTCATGATGGTCATTATCGGCGCGGGCGTCGGATTTTTTGCGCTGTCCATGATCACGCCGATGTACTCGGTCATGGAGAATATATAGCGGGCTGATAGCTTCGTTAGCTTTTCGCGCATAGAGAACATGCAAAATTCAATACAAAAAACAATCCGCCAGCAGGCGGACCCAAAGGCTGAACGGGGTTTTACTCTTATTGAGCTCCTCATATCCGTTGCCGTGCTTAGCATTGTCAGTACCGCCGTATTTATCGGCTACCGTACCGCATCACTGAATGCGGAATTGAAAACGGCGGCGTTTCAGGTCGTGGATGTGCTCAACCTTGCCAAAACCCGCACGGTCGCTTCGCTTGCCGCTTCCCAATACGGTGTGCATCTTGAACAGAACCAGTATGCGCTGTTCAAGGGGGCGACGTATGACGCGCTTGATCCCAACACTATTTTCTACGCCATCCCCCCATCCGTTGAGATCGTCAGCATCGCGCTTGCGGGCGGCAGCAGTGATGTCGTATTTGACCGCCTCACCGGCAACACCGTCAACAGCGGGTCGTTTGCGGTGCGCTTGATAAGCAATGCGACTTCTGCAAAAACGGTTACGGTAAGCGTATCCGGAAGGGCAGACATAGTCACTGCGGCATTACCGCCCACCGGAACGCGCGTGAGCGACAGTCGCCATGTACACTTCACATACGATCAGAATGTGTCGTCTGCCGTAACGCTCGCGTTGGATTATCCCGGCTATACGACGTACAACATTGACTTTCAAAGATACTTCTCCGGCGGCGTCTTTGTTTGGGCGGGTACTGTGAGTTTCTGCGGATTAAGTCAAGTGTTGCGGATCCATACGCACAGAACGAGTGGGTTGTCCGCAGCTTTTTCCGTGACCCGCGATCTGCGGTATAATGACAAGGAGCTTGATATATATTTGGACGGACAGCATCTGCTCCGTTACACCGCGGCGGGAGTGGTAAGTTTGGGATCGTCCGTATTTGTATCCGGCCTTGCCGCGCAATAAGCAACCGTTTTACATGAAACAAGAAGAAGGCGTGGGACTGGTGGAGATCGTCATAGCGGTCGGGGTTATTGCCGCGACGTTTTTTGCCATTGCGCAGGTCGGCATTCTTGCCATGAACGGCGCGCGCGACAGGAACGAAAAAGTACGGGCGCTCGCGTTCGCACAGGAGGGTATTGAGGCGGTGCGCACGATACGGGATGCGACCTGGTCGGGCAATATCGCAACGCTCTCGTTCGGCAGTACCTACTACGCCACGACGTCATCCGACCATTGGATACTCACCGCAAGCAACCCCGGGCTGCTGGACGGCACTTTTACGCGCACCGTCGTCGTGGATAACGTGGCACGCGATATAAACGACGATATCGTTGTCGTGGGCGGCACCGATGATCTCGGCACCAAAAAGGTTACCGTGACCGTTTCGTGGGGGAGTCCGCAAAAAAGCGTGCAGTTGCTCGCTTACCTTACGAATATTTTAAAGAACTGAAAATTATGAAGGGGTTCACGCTTATTGAAACGCTTGTGTACGCTGCGCTTATCGCGACCGTTGCCGGTATTCTGACGCTGTCGCTGTTGGGCAATATTTCCGCATACAACAAAACGGAAGCGAGGCACAATGCGCTTGCAAACGCCACCGATGCGCTGGGAGCGATCACGAACGAGGTAAAATACGCAAAAAGCGTGTACGCGCCGACCAGCGTCTTTGGCGCCGCTGCCAGCCAGCTTTCGCTGGAAACGGCGCTGAACGCACCTTCGGGGGAAAACACGACCTTCGTTGACTTTTACCTGGACAACGGTGTCGTGTATGAAAAGCGGGAGGGAACGGCACCGTCGGCGCTCACCACTGCTCGGGTGAACATTGGTACACTGCAGTTCTCATTGTTTACCGCGACCACCACGAAAGAATCGGTACGGATAGAAATTGCCGGGGTCGTCAATACGGCAGCCCCCGCTTCCACCGGCAGCCGCGCGAACGTTCACGTAACCTCCACCGCCGCGTTACGCGGAGCATACTGATGAAAAGTCAAACGTCAAACGTCAAACGTCAAGAGTATCGTGTTCCGCCGACGCGAAATGGCTTTGCTGCTATTGTTGCGGTGTTAAGCGTTATGGCGATCGGACTTGTCTTCACATCTAGTTTTTTGTTCACGACGCAGCGTAATGCGGCCAGTGTAAAGAATACATTGAATTCCGCGCAAGGGTATTATGCTTCCGAGTCCGGCATTGAAGATGCCATTTACCGCGTAAGAAACGGAAAAAATATCGGCACACAGACCGTGCTTGCCGTGGGATTGGCGAGCGCGACCACCACCATCTCTTCCATGGGGCAAACAAAAACGATCCTTGCCGAAGGGGGGCTCGCGAGTAATATCCGTAAAACACAGACAACGCTGACGCTTTCTGCCACGGAAACGGACTTCTTTTACGGCGTACAGGTCGGCGAAGGGGGGCTGACCATGGGGAATAATGCGATCGTGAACGGAAGCATTTACTCGAACGGGAATGTGTCCGGTTCAAACGGAGCGAAGATCACTGGTGATGCGTGGGTCGCGGGTGGTTCCAATCCGGCGCTGGGGACGAGTTGGGAGACGCCGAACGCCGACTTTGCGTTCGGCACGACGGTGGGGAGCACGCTTGCGACCGTTGATGCATCGGGTGATACAGGGGAGTACACCTCGCTTGCGCTGGGTTCCGACGGGTTTGGGCGCATCAGCTACATGGATAACACGAACGACGACCTGCGATACGCGCGCTGTACTAATGCGAACTGCACCACATCTGTGCTCACTGCAGTGGATACGGCAGGGAGCGTGTACGAGGTGACGTCGCTCGCGCTGGACGCAAACGATTTTGCGCACATCTCGTATTATCATGACGGGAATGATGACCAAAAATACGCCCAGTGCGCGAACGCGGACTGTACGAGTTCGACATTGACGTTGATCGAAACGAGCGGAAACGTCGGTGACGCGAGCGCGATTAAGATTGGCTCCGATGGTTTTGCCCGTATTGCGTATTTTCAGGATGACGACGGCGACGTGAAGTATGCCCGCTGTACCAATGCGGATTGTACTACGAAGGCGGTGAATATGGTGGATGCCACCGGCTACTCGGGCGAGCATCTCTCTTTGGCGCTTGGCTCAAACGGTTTTGCCCGGATCAGCTATTACGATGACACCAGCAACGAATTGAAGTTTGCACGATGCCTTGATGCAGATTGCACGACAAAAAACATTACTATAGTGGACACGAATAACGATGTCGGGAAATACAACTCGCTGGTGCTCGATGGCAGCAACTTCGGTCGAATCAGCTACTTTGACGAGACGAGTGACGACCTTAAGTTTGTTCGTTGCGGTAATGAAGATTGTACCGTCGTAAGTACAGTCACTGTTGTGGACAGCTCGGGAACCATTGGCCACTACACGTCCATTACTTTAGGAACAGATGGTTTTGCGCGTATCAGCTATTATGATTCAAGCAATGGCGACCTGAAATTCGCGCGCTGCACGAACGCTGATTGCACGACGAAGGTGCTCACCACGGTTGATAACGGGAGCAGTGTTGGAAAGTACACCTCGCTTGCGCTGGGTTCCGACGGGTTTGGGCGCATTAGTTACCGTGATGATTCAAATGATGATCTTAAATTCGTGCGTTGCATCGACGCGGACTGTACGGGGCCCATATTGCGCGCTGATGTTGCCCAGAGCTTCCAACTTACCTCGTCAGATACGCTTCGCCGCGTATCGCTCTATCTCAAAAAGGTGGGAAATCCGCCCGATGCCACGGTGCGAGTTACTCCCGATGAAGGTGGGCGCCCCGACAACGAAAGCAACGATTCGCTCGCCGTGGGAACGTTGTCTGCAAGCTCCGTGACCGGCAATTACGGATGGATCGATGTCAGTTTTGCCACCAATCCGACTCTGAACGCAGGAACGACCTATTGGGTGATGATCGACGCAGACATCGACGCGAACAATTACTGGGTGTGGGGGGTAGATACCACAGACGCCTACGCGCAGGGGACGGGAAAATATTCCGGTGACTGGACCACGGGGGGCACCTGGCCGGTTGCCGCCGGAGACTTTAATTTCAGGGTGTGGGTGGGCGGGTCGGACACGGAACTGTCAGGTATGGTCGTGAACGGACACGCGCATGCGCACTCAATCAAAACAAGCAGTATCTGTGGCGATGCGTACTATCAAGCCATCGACGCAGACTCTCTGAACTTTCTGGACGCGCCGACCAACCCGACGTGCCCGAACCCGCTTACCAATGGCACCGCTTACCCCGGATCAACTGACCCGCCGGCGGTTGCCATGCCTATCTCCCAGGCGAACATAACACAATGGAAAAACGATGCGGCGGCCGGAGGGACGTGCATTCAGCCCACCTGCGATGCAAGCGGCAACCTGAACCTGACCAACGGCGCGGCGTTGACTATCGGTCCCAAGCAGATCACGGGAAATCTTGTTGTCGATAACAATGCGATACTTACCCTTTCGGGAACGCTGTGGGTCCAGGGAACGATAACCTTGTCCAATGGATGCCGGGTCCAGCTTGACCCCTCATACGGGGACCTTTCCGGGATATTCCTGACCGACAGCTCGGTGACGGTCTCCAATAACTGCATATTTGCTGGCTCGGGAGACCCCGACAGCCATATCATGCTGCTGTCGGCGAAAAACGATCCTAACAATACCGTGATGAGCATCGACAACGGCGCGACAGGCGTTATCTATTACGCAGCGAACGGGCGGATCCACTTTTCGAACAACGCGGCGGCAAAAGAAGCGACCGGATACGGTATCTCCATGGATAACAACGCGATAATCACGTATGAATCCGGTTTGCAGGGTGTTAATTTTTCAAGCGGTCCGGCGGCGGGATGGACCATTCTGGGTTGGAAAGAAGTGCCGTAAAGGGCTTTACCTTTACCCCGCGCTTATTTTGCAATAGAATAACAAGCGAAGCATGTTTTCTTTTTTAACCAGAAAAATATACGAAACGGAGCCCGACGCGTTCGGTCTTGACCTTTCCGATCTCTCGTTCAAGTTCGCGCAGCTGAAAAGAACGCGGCGGGGGACGAAGCTGGTCGCGTTCGGGTTTGGCGATATTCCCAAAGGCGTGATGGTCAACGGGGAGATACAGAACGAGGGCGAGATGATCAAGGTCCTTGCGGGCGCGTTCGCAAAACCGGCCTACGGGTCGCTGACGACGCGCCATGTGGTATGTTCGTTGCCGGAGGAACATTCATTCACGCGCGTGG
>JBBTXL010000057.1:0-19247 GCA_038062295.1 Patescibacteria group bacterium | reverse complement strand
GCAAGCTACTGGTCGTCAACCCAGAGCGGGTAGGAATCCTGGACCAGTTTACTGAATACAACACAGTACACAATTTATCGGAGTCTGGACAATAAATCGCTGGGTTATTCTATCCGCTGTCTCAAAGATTAAGCATATCTCCTGCGCATCAATGACAGTCTGAAAGAAAAAAGATATAATGACGATATGGAGCGCGTTCACGAAGCGGGATTCAGCTTGTTTGAGATCCTTATTGCCATTTCCGTGTTTGCCGTCGTGGGTGTTGTTGCCGCACAGCTGGTGGGCGTTTCCGTTCAACAAAACTCCGCAAGCGGACAAAAAACCATCGGAGTGAAACTTGTACAGGAAACTATGAATGCGGTGAATGCCATCGCCACGGGACAATGGCACAATATATACGGTCTCACTAAAGGGTCGGGTAATCATTACTATCCGGTGATAAGCGCCGGTGCATGGACC
Organism: Patescibacteria group bacterium; assembly: GCA_038062295.1. Classification (GTDB taxonomy): domain Bacteria; phylum Patescibacteriota; class Minisyncoccia; order GWC2-36-17; family WO2-46-25; genus JBBTXL01. The sequence continues at coordinate 18,788 of JBBTXL010000057.1, read as the reverse complement.
ACCGCGGCGGGGGACGAGCTTCTCACCGTGAATGACCTTGCCTACACCCGATATTTTTATGTTGAAAACGTCACGCGCGACAGCGGCGGCGCCATTGTGAACTCCGGCGGTACGGACGATCCGTCCACCCAAAGAGTCACGGCCGTCGCTTCATGGGCAAACAGCGGCATCGCACTTGGCGCGGCAACAACCACGCAGTATATCACCCGCTCACGAAACACCGCTGCGATACAGACAAACTGGGCAACCTCCGGCCAATCCGCAAACCCCTCGGGCGGCGAGGACATTGATTTTAACACCCAGTACGCCACCGACGACGGGAACGTGGACACAACGGGGGGAAGTATTAAGCTGGAAGCACAGTAACAATCGTGCGGGAACATGAAAGAAGAGGACAAAAGCAAAAGAGGAAATATGCAATCTTTGAAACGATGGGTAACCAGTCTAGGAATTCTTTGCGTGATGCTCGCGGCGACAAATATTTGGGTGGTCACTGCATACGTTCCGGATAAAAAGGATGGGATAAGCGAAAACGCTGTTCAACAGTATCCACTCCTGAACCCTGCGCGGGAACTCTACGAAAAAAACGATCTGATCATTAACGTTCAACCGCTCCGTGACTACCTCAACAAAACATACGAAGCAGATTCAAATGTTTCAATTTATTTTGAGTATCTTCCTACGGGCGCGAGTATTGCCATCAGCAAAGACGCCGAATTTTGGCCGGCAAGCTTGCTAAAAATTCCCGTGGCAATGGCCGTAGCAAAAAAGATAGAAAAGGGAGTATGGCGCTGGGACAACAAACTTGTCTTAATGGCGGCGGACAAAGACGACACATTTGGAAGTTTGTACAAAGAGCCTACTGGCTCGATATTCACTATCGAAGAGCTCGTCAAACGTTCCCTGGCCGATTCGGACAACACGGCAAATGTTATTTTACTGAGAAACCTGGAAGTGAAAGAAGTTACCGACGTGTATGACCACATCGGGTTAAGTGATTTTTTGTCTTCCGACGGGAAGATTAGCGCTAAAAGATATTCCGTTATACTCCGGTCGCTCTACAACTCTTCGTATCTCTCTGAAGAAAACTCCCAAAAACTCATTTCTTTTTTAACACACACCCCATTCACCGAATATCTCGCGCATGCGCTGCCGGAACAGGTTGTGTTCGCGCATAAAATAGGGATAGATAATATAAAAAATGTGTACCTGGACTCTGGCATCGTCTACACGCACAACAGACCATATCTCCTGACCGCGATGGTGCAGTCGGAAGACGAGCAGATGGCGCAAGATATCTTTCAAGGTATCTCGGAAAAAGTATATACTTATGTAAGTAACTACCGCGAAGAATAATGCAAAAAAAAACAGCAAGGTTTCTTATCGTGTTCGTGCTGGTGTTTGGAATATCACTCTCAAACGTCCCTTTTTATTTCCTTTCCGATCTTACTGACGCATACATCGCCAGCCGCGGTATTGTGGACCAGATGTGGCTGGTACAGCAAGACGGCAACCCTGACATCGTGGACAAGTTTGAGGCTTTCAGAACTATTGTGAGAAAATTGGAAATTCACGAGGCGGAAGCTGCCATCACCTACCAAACCCCCGGCGCCATTGCTTACTCGACTTCGGGAGGAACTTCAGTTTCTCCAGCGTACCCTGCTTCTATTGCGGCAAACAACTTGTTAATGTTGGTCATCGGTATGAAGCCGAGCGTTGCCAACGGCGGCTCGGTAACCACCCCCAGCGGCTGGACAGCAGTCCCTAGTGGTTCACTCACCGGCGCCGGTGGGTATGGCGTCACACTCGGAGCAGACACCGGCAATACGAACGTATTTACCTATTATAAAGTCGCGGCGGGAACCGAGTCAGGTACGCTTGCAGTAACCATCGCTTCCAATGGTGTATCCTGGGCCCAAATGTACCGTTACACCAACGCATCAGGAAGTTGGAGTGTGGCAGGAACAACGGGGTCGGATACATCGGCAGGAAGTGTTTCCATTGCTTTTGGCGCTAACCCAGGCGTCACTACGGGAGATAATATTCTCGCGGCCATGGTTATCCCGACAGACGTGACCACAGCCGCCCAGTTCTCCGCGGAGGCGTTCTCACAAACAGGTATTACGTTTGGCACAGTAACGGAAATTTCGGAACCCGATAGTACAGTAGGAAACGATATTGGGGGGTTCACCGTCCGGGTCCCCATCAGTTCAGGCACCGCTTCCGGAAACCCAACACTAACCGCAACGGCCGGTGGGACAACCACCAACGTCCGGGGACCAGGAGTATTTATCAGAATACGGGAAGCCAATACTGCCCCCACGCTCACCATCACCCAACCGGACGGCACGGGGGATACCGTGAATGTCGGCGACCTGTATAACATTACCTATGACCTGGCGGATCCCGATCCGCTCCACGCGGTAACTGCCGCTATGTATTATGATACTGACGCAAGCGGATTGAACGGAACTGCAATTACCGGAGCGTGCGCCACCGCCGCTGAAGGCACCGGCGCAACCTGTTCGTGGAACACGACCGGCATGACACCCGGAACATACTATGTATATGGGCTCACCAGCGACGGCATCGCTGCGCAGGTTAACGATTACTCTCCGGGTATCATTACTATCAACGCGCCTTCAGCAACCACCACCATCGGCAACGGCACGAACCCGGGAAACTCCACAGTCGCGCCGGGGTCTGCCATCACCGATCTTGACGCGTTTACACTCATTGCCTCGAGCGGCACCGATTCGGTGACCGCGCTTACCGTCACGCTCACCGGCGCAAGCTCATTCGAATCCTTGAGCGAAGTGCGCATCACGTCGGACAACGGCTCCACACTGTATTTTTCCGCAGTGGCGAACCCTTCAAGCAACACGGTGAATTTTTCGGGCGGCACACCCGTTCCTGTCACCACCTCCTCGGTGCAATTTAAGGTGCGCATCACGCCTAAAACCCATGCCAATATGCCCGTACCGCCGGGAACGTCGTACGGCGTGGGCGGCACCATCACCGCGTTCACGAGCACCAATACGCAAGCGGGAAGTGATTCCGGGAGCGCGACCATCACGGTGGACAACGCTTCAGCAAACGGCGCGACAAGCACCAGCGGCTCCGCCGGCGGGTCGCAAGTGACGCTCAACTGGACAACATCAAACAGCAGCGGCGCGGACGGGTTCAGCACGGGAGCGGACGGGGTTTCGGTTGTGTTGCGGTGGGCGGCGTCCACTCCCGGCTCCGAAGTTCCGGCGGAAGGGTCCAGCTATTCGAATGGGAATACCATCGGCACCGCCACGGTTGCGTGTGTGCGCTCCACGGACCCTGTTTCTACGGCGGTGTCGGGTACCGACGGCGCGGGCACGGGTGGGTGCAGTGGCACCGCGCTGACCAATGGCCAAGCATATTCGTACAAGGTGTTCCAGAAAGACCTGAACGGGAACTATGACGTTGGCGTCACCTTTACCGGCTCGCCTTTCACGCCACAATTGACGCTGACGATCAGCATAACGGCCGGTGCAAAGATCGCGACCAAAAACAGCGGGGATGTGAACCAGTATGCGCACGATACCGCGTGCACCGGAGCGGCGACGTGCGCGGCATTTACGCTCGCGGCGACAGGCGGGACAATAAATGTAAGCGTGATCAAAATCACGGAATCAAGCACCACGGTTGATGCGGATAGCGAGCTTTCTGACATGAACCTTTACTATGATACCGATGGCAACTGGTCGGATGCGGGTGCGGAAACGCTGTTTGGCACCGCTGCGACGTTTGCTGCGGATCAGACCGTAACCGTAAGCGGCACACTTGCCATATCTTCGGGCACAACTGCTTACGTGTACGTACGCTACGACCTCGCCAACGGCACAACATATCCCCTTGGCGGCGCGACGGTTAACTTTCAGATCGCCGCCGCGGGAGACGTGACATCGGACGGCACAGAGTCCGGTTCCGGCACACTTGCCGGCACGCAAACTATTCTGCCAAAAACCGATTCGGTGACGTACGCCGTTAGCGGTGACGGCGGACGTTCGGGCGACACCGCAACCATCAGCGGGAAAGGGTTTGGCGCGCCGAGCGCTGACGCCGACCAGCAAGATTGTACAACCGTGACAGTCGGTTCCAAGGGTTGCGTGCGATTTGTGGTGGGGGGGAACGCGACGGTTCTGGGGAGCAACATCAGCACCTGGAACAACACCACCATCACGTTCACCATTGCCGCAGGACTTGCAAGCTTTGGCGGTTCCACGGCGTTAGAAGTTGTTGCCGCAGCACAATCAACTGCGCCTGATCTGACCTATTATATGTATCCCAATATCACCTCCGTTACCACGCCGCTCGTTGCGGACGCAGCCCGGGAAGCCGAAGATATCACGTTGAACGGTGACCACTTTGACACGAACGCAAACCAGGGGACCGTGACGTTCCAAGGAGGGTTCTCTCCTTCCCAAAGCGCTTCTATCGTCAGTTGGTCCGACACGGCCGTGACCGTGACGGTTCCGGCGGCCATTGACGACAATGATTACACGGGCGACGTGCTCCTCACGCGCGCGGCGGCAACGGGCTCCAAAACCGACCTCGCGTACGGCGCGAACGGCTTTCGCATTCTGCCGCGGATTACCGGTTTTACGCCAGGAAGCGGCACTGCAGGGGACCCCGTACAAGTTGACGGCGACCACTTCTGTCAGAACGGTGGCGCGTGTCCCGGCGCGTTTGACGCCAACAATAAAGTTACCTTTACCAGCAGCGTGGACGCTACGGTGTTCACGAGTTGGACCAATACCGCCATGAATACGCAAGTGCCATCGGGCGCCGTCACCGGGAACGTCGTGCTCAAATCCAATGGATACGACTCCAACGGTATGAGCTTTACCGTGGTCGTGCCGACCCCCACCACACCGACCATACTCTGGCAATCCCGAAATTCCGGTTTCACTGACCTCATTGCAACGGGCGGCATGGCGTCGAGCACCCCCGTGTATTTTGCAGCAACCACCACGTCGGGCGTGGGCGGCGGCACGATGTACCTACAAACGGAGCTGCGCCCGACCATCGGCGGTAGTTCAACGTTCTCCTCGCCATCCGCATGCTCCGCCGCCGCATGCACCGGCCTTGCGTACTGTTTTGAAGGGACCGGGGTTGCGTACTCAAGCGGCAATGTTACGATCACGTCCTCCACCACCACCGCGGACGACCTCTACCACTGGCAGACCCGCGTGCGATACAACAAATCCGGCACCGACTACTGCAGTGCGTGGCAGTGCTACCCGGACTCGGGTTGCAATTCCGAAGCCGCAACCGACTTTGAACTTGACGATACGCCTCCCGCCATCACGGGTCTTGCCGCAAACAGCATTACCACCAACACCGCAACGATCGCATGGAACACCACGGGAGATACATCCTCAAGCCAGGTGGCGTACGGAACCGATGCGTTGCTCGGCGCGGGAACCGCAACCACGACCGAAACTGACACCGCGCCAACCGTCACGGTACATTCCGTTCCGCTCTCAAACCTTTCCTGCGGCACCACGTATTACTACCGTGCCCGTTCGCGTGACGATGCGGGTATTGTGAGTTTCAGCGCCATCCAGAACTTCCAAACAGGAGCATGCCCATCACAACCCGCTAAAACAACGGTGTTTCATATTATCGGCAGCACCGGCATCATCACGAACGGCGCGCCACTCAACCAATCATTCCCAGTCTCTATGCCCGAAACCGCAACAACCACTAAGAGCGCATTCGTAGAAATCACCGGTGTATACGCTTCTGGTGCATCATCAAAAGACATCGCCGTGCAGGTGAACAGCCAGGCCGCACGCACCTATGTCGTTCCGGCTTCAACCCTAAGCCACTTTAAGATCATCTATTCCGTGAGTCCCGTCGGCGCAACCAACACCCTGGTGGTCACGCCGCAGGCAAACACAACCGTGTACATTACGTCGGCAAAGTTTATCGTCACCTATGCGTATACTCCTTAGCATTTTCGGACTTTTTTTCTGCGCGTCCGCTGTGGTGTTTGCGGCGAACCAAGTCAAAACCACCGAAACCTACATTGTGGACTCCGATGGTGCGGTCACTAACACGCAGGTGAACCAGCAGTTCTCGTTCTATATCGGCGACAACCTTGCGGGCGTCACCAATCCTGTGCAGTCGTCCTCCATCGCGGTTTCTGGCGTGTACACCGGCAACGGAAATATCGGCGTGATGCTCGACGGCGGGGGAACACAGTCGTTCACCATGGCCAACGTCAGCACAACCCCGACACCGTTTGAATTCTTCTATGATCCGTCTGCGACCATTGCGCCGCTGTCGGCAGGGACGTATACGTACACGCTAGCTGTCTCGGTGCCGAGCACCATGACGGTGTATGGGTTGGGGGCGAAACTTATCGCAAGCCATACATATGTTCCCGGGAGCTGTGCGGACGGCCAGCCGGCAAATGAAAAAGTCAAAACCACCGAAACCTACATTGTGGACTCCGATGGTGCGGTCACTAACACGCAGGTGAACCAGCAGTTCTCGTTCTATATCGGCGACAACCTTGCGGGCGTCACCAATCCTGTGCAGTCGTCCTCCATCGCGGTTTCTGGCGTGTACACCGGCAACGGAAATATCGGCGTGATGCTCGACGGCGGGGGAACACAGTCGTTCACCATGGCCAACGTCAGCACAACCCCGACACCGTTTGAATTCTTCTATGATCCGTCTGCGACCATTGCGCCGCTGTCGGCAGGGACGTATACGTACACGCTAGCTGTCTCGGTGCCGAGCACCATGACGGTGTATGGGTTGGGGGCGAAAGCGGTCATATCGCATCGCTACAAGCCGCCGTCCTGCGGCGGCGGATACGCACCAAGCGGCACGGTAGAATCCTCCACATTTGATACCGGCATTACCGATGGCGCCGCATATAACTGGATCATGTGGCAGGGAGCGACACTCCCCAGCAACACCCTGGTGCGCCTCCAGCTTGCCACGTCAAACAATGCAAGCGGCCCCTGGACCTACCGCGGACCGGACTGTGCAACGGGGACATACTATGAACCGACAGCAAACACACCTGTGGAAATCGGATGTGCCACCGATGCTGCACACAAAAACAAGCGCTATTTTAGGTATAAAACGGTGCTGTGCTCCAACGCATCCAGCGGATGTGCCACATCGGGGACGGAAACTCCGCAGGTTGATGATATAATAGTAAACTGGGCACCATGAACCGTACCACTCTAATCTTCGTACTGATAGCGATAGTGTGCGTGACCGGCATTGCGACCGCCGCCTACTTCTTTGGTGCGCTTCCCATACCCTCCCAGACATCAGCACCGGCAAAAAACCAGCCTGACGTGAAAACAGTCATTCGGGAAGAGCTTACTATTCCCCTTACAGAACGCGTTGCCGAAGCTGACACAAGAACCATTGCATCGGGCACCGTTGCGATGCCGCTCGGGAGTGAAGGAGATACATATATCGTTCCCGGGGCGGAACTCACGGTGAAAGAAAGCGTTGCGCGCATCGTACCTGACGCGCGCGGATGGTCGGATGATGCACGCCTTGTTTCCGTCAAATCACAAGGCGCAGTGGACGTGAACGGCAAATCAAGCCAGTGGCAGATCATATTCCATTCGGCAGAAATAAACACAGGATACGAATTCATTGTGCGTGGTACCGCGATCATTTCCCAAAAAGAAATAGAATCATCAACGCAGGGAACCGACGTGCCCGAGTTGTTGCGCGACTCTTCCGATGCCGTTGCCGCCATCCGCGCACTCCCGCAGTTTGCAGACGCCACCATGTCCGGCATCAGCTTGTTTTACAACGCTGACGCGCAGAAATGGTCATACGGGATTGCCACCTCCCGCGGCGCCACATCGGTGCCGGCGCAGTAGCAACCCCGCCATGCAACAGCATATGCGCAACCAGCACAAACACGCGGGACACCACGGTTTTACATTGATTGAACTTATCATCTACACCGCCGTGTTCTCGGTGGTATCCGCGGTGTTTGTCGGCGCGCTCTTACAACTCAATCTGGGTTCGGCAAAGTCTGCGATGACATCGGAGGTTCAGCACAATGTGCGGCTTGCAACCGAAACAATCGCACAAACACTTCGGAGCGCGACGAACGTCGTTGCTCCGATTGCGGGAAGTTCTGGTAACTCACTGGACGCCGTGGTGAACGGGCAAACCATCCAGTACTCGCTTGCCGGTACGGTGCTCCAAAAACAAACCGGCGCGGCGCCTGCGGAAAGTATCACGACCGACGCTGTCAAGGTAACGTATCTGAACTTCACCACCCTGCAGAATACAGCATCCTCAAACAACACCGTGCAAGCAACCACGACACAGTTTGCACTCACCATTGCTTACAATAGCGCCGAACCGCAGTTTGCATATTCACAAAGCGCAACCTCAACAGAAAAAGTAGGAAACCGATGAAACAAAGAATTCTTTTCCCCGCAGACATATATGAACGCGGCATGGCCCTGCTTGCCACCGTGATGATCACGCTCGTTATTATGATCGCGGTCGGACTCTCCATGGTTTCCTCCGGAATTCTGGAGGGGTTGCTCTCTGAATCTCTCCGTGAAACGAACGAAGCGTACGCCGCCGCGCAAGAAGCAACCAAAGATGCGCTTTTAAAGATCGCGCGCAACAAAAACTTCACAGCAACAACCTACTACCTTCCTTCCGACCCGATAAACTGTACGATGAACGGCGCAACGGTGTGCGCCAGGATTGTTGTGGAAAAAGACAGCGCAACGACATGTTCTTACAGTGTAAGCACAAACCAGTACTGCATCATTGCAACAGGAACGCTCACAACCACGACACGAACCATGGAAACCGTTTTGAGCGTACATGCAACCAGTGGTAAAATAACGGTGCTTTCACAAAACGAGCAGTGATGGATATCACACAATTATTTAATCCGGTGGAGGAAGTTACCGGCGTTGAGATCGCGCAGGGTTTTGTGCGTGCCGCGATCGTCAGAAGGGACAAAAAGGGTGCACTTTCCGTGATCAAGAAGTCAGCCGCGCTTCCGCGCGGGGTTGTTCATAACGGGAAGATTATGGATGCAGCGGCGCTTGCGGCTGTATTGAAAGAGTTTCGCACCGGCAATAAAGACCTCTTCCCTTCAAAATATATCATTCTCGCGCTACCGCCGGCGTTCACGTTTGCCGATACCATGCAAGCGCCGCAACTTTCGCCGGAACAAACGGAGGAAACGGTGCGGCTTGCCATGAACACAAAAAATCTCTTCCCGCGCTCAAGCGACGACGTATATTACGATTGGCAGCCGGCACGGTCGCACGACGCATACCACCAGGAGGTTTTGGTAAGCTTTGCGTTGCGCGAACGCATTGCCGAATACCTGGCGGTGTGTGAAGCGGCGGGGCTTGAGCCGCTCGCGTTCGAACCTGCCGCACTCGCAACCACGCGAACACTGCATAACTTCAAAGATACGAACGGAATTATTGTGAACATTAAGGATGAGGGTGTTGAATTCGCGTTGGTATCCCACGATGAACTTCGGTTCTCCCGTTTTATCGCTATGCCGCCGGTTGCAACCCTTGCGGAGTTCGAAAGTTTTATCAGTACCGAACTCTCGAGGGTGATAAATTTTTATTCGGTTGAAAACCCGCATGATCCCGAACCGCGGTCTATCGTCCTGTTTTCGCTGTTTCAGCAAAAGAAAGAGATTGCGGATGTTCTCTCAAAGAACGTCGGTGTTTCGGTGGAAAATGCGCGCTCCGCGCTTGATGTCCCCTTGGAAGATGCCTCCGTCGCCGCGTATGGCGCTGCGTTGCGCGGGGCGGTTAGACGGGAAGACGACACGATGATCAGTATAATGCCGGTGGGAACCGAGGAAGTATACCGCGTGCGACGCTTTGGCGCTTACGTATCGCTGTGGTCGGACATTACCGGCGCGACCGCAATGCTCTTTGCCGCGCTCTTCGGAGGCATGTGGCTCATCGTGACCAATGCCCATACCAATATGGGTACGCGCATCGCGCAGTCCCAGTCGGCGTCAGCCACCGCTCTGCGCATCACCGAGCTTGAAAGCGCTGCGCAAACATTCAACACAGTTGTTGCCGACATTGCCGCAGCCGAGAATATGATGTATCCATGGTCGGAATTCATCCGTGCTCTTACGCCAACGCTTGAGTACAACGGGGTAACGATCAAAAATATAACCATGCCGGCACCCAACGGAGAACTGACTGTCGGTATTGTTGCCGCAACACGTGATGGAGCGATCGCATTTCGGAAAGAACTTGAAAACAGCGGCAGGTACGAAAGCGTACGTATGCCGTCGTTGGGCATTATGCAAAAAGAGAATATCGTGGTACATATCGTCTTGAAAATGAAACAACAGCCATGAGCGAAGCTCGCGAGACAAAAGCAGGAAATGAGCACCGCGCCGGCGTGAGAAAAAAGGTACTGCTGGTGCTTGTTCGCGCCACAGTCATAACCGCGGCGAGCATCGCCTTTATTCTGTTTGCCGGCGGACGCATGAACGACACAGCCGAAGAACTGGTTGTGGCGCGCAACGAGCTTGCGGTGTTCTCTAAAAAACAAAGTCTTCTGGATACCATGGGACATGACGCCGAGGTTGCGACGCGCATAACCGCACGCGTGGCAAACACATTCCCTTCGGAAGACAATGTTACGGTGGTGGCAGACTATATAAGCGGGCTGGGGACGAAATTGAATGTCACTACCGACGTGCAATTCGGCTTTGTTACAGAAGGCAGCGCGCCGTTTGAAGAACTTCCGTTTTCCATGCGTATTTCCGGCACGCACGACACCGTGCTCACCATGCTCTCCGCGCTTGAAACGGGTCCGTATTTTATTGCTGTACGCTCCGTATCACTCACCTATTCCGACGTGCCGGGTTTAGTAGAAACTCACATTACGGGTGCCGCACTCCTGAAAAAACCATGAAAAAGAGTGGCTCCATTCATATGACCGCCGCAACACTGGGAAATACCTTGTATAAGAAGAGGTACGTAATTGTATCTGCTGTTTTGAGTGCATGCTGGATATCTGCTGTCGCGTTTGCTGTTATATCCTTGGTGCATACCGCAACCACTGCGTTCAGTGTTGACGACCAGGCCGCCCAGCGCACGATCACAATGTTTGATTTTTCTCACAACAATATCATGGAAAAACGGTTCGGGCCGCTGGACGAGTTATAACCGGTTCTTCGTGCGGTGAAACCTGTGGTGCACCTCTTTGAGATGTTTGTCGGTGTAGTGCGTATACACTTGTGTCGTCGTGATGCTAGCGTGTCCGAGCATCGCCTGCACGGAACGGATGTCCGCGCCGCCCTGCAGCAGATCGGTCGCGAACGAGTGTCGCAACTGATGCGGCGTCACTTTTTTTACGATGCCAGCCGCGACGGCATACTTTTTTATCATCCGCTGGATGGAGCGCGGTGTCAGGCGTGATGCCGTCTTTTTTTCCGGACGGCCGCGGTGATCGACAAACAGCGCGTCATGAATATCCGTTCGCTCCTTGAGATACCGCGCAATGGCATCCTGTGCACTGGCGGACAGAAACACAACACGCAGTTTCCCGCCTTTCCCGAGTACGCCAAATTCTCCCGTTTTCAAATTCACGTGAGCGCGGTCGAGCGCAACGAGTTCCGACACGCGCGTGCCGGTTGAAAACAGCGTTTCAAGAATCGCTGCATCCCGCAAACCGCTCACCGTGCCGGTTTTTGGCGCCGCAAGTAAACGCTCCACCTCCGCGGCGTCCAGAAATTCCATCGTCCGCTCCGGCGTTTTCCCCAGTTCCACGGTTTCTGCCGCAAGCGTTGTGATGCCGCGCTTGGCGCAAAACTTCAGAAACGCCCGGAGCGCGATAACATGGTACATCTGCGTTATTTTTTTCAGTTTCTGCCCGCGCTCATCTTCGATCCTGTTTAAAAAAACGCGATAGCGCCGCACGAGATCCTGCGTGATATTGTTCGGGTGCGCGATGCGCGCAAACGCGGCAAACCGAACCAAATACCGCCGGTAGTTTTCAAGCGTTTTTGCCGAGCGGTTTCGCTCTATCTCCAAATATTCCAAAAAGTCGTCAATGAAGCGCTGCATGGCTGACCGCAGTATACCAAATATGCCCACCATCTAAAAGAAACACCGCCTCAAGAAAGAAGCGGTGTGCGCGGAATCGTACCGCGCATTACCTCACATATTGGTCAATGAACTCTTTAATGTCGCTCCATGCGGGCACGCGCGGACTGTCATTGCGAAAAACATGGTCCTTGCCGGGAAGACAGATCGTGATGCTTTGCCAGTCCGCCTTCACCTTCACGTTCAATCGCTGCGGCAGCAGTACATCGCGCACATACTGTAACGCCATTCCTCGCCAGTGCGCGCGCGTCGTTGACGGCGGCGTGTTCTGCGCCATGCGTACTTCTTCGTCGGTGAGAAAACGTTCCACTGCGCCACGCGCGGCAAGACGGTAGTAAATTCCTTCCGGGGCAAGGCGATGGTACCACAGGTCGATCGCGCGGAGCTTGTAAGCGACGGGGGACGACTTGAACGCCTGCCACGTCCCGTGCGCAATGTTGTGCGATGGCGCAATGCCGTTTTTGTGCCCGTGCATTTCAAAGATCCGTTTTTTGATGGCCCAATCAAGACGGGAGGCAAGAAAGTCTTCATCGCGCGTTTGAACCTTTGCAACATACACCTCCCACCACCACAGCATTTCCTCCTCCTGGGTATCCATCGCATTCCCGATCATGTCGTCCACAAAGTTAATAAGTGCATGATGAATGTCGCACGCATCCACAGTTCCATTCGCATATTTTCGCTCACACGCAATGTCCCCGTTCACCATATGCAGTAACTTGACAGGGCTCATGTTGATCACCCGCCGAAGCGTATCGTGGATTGAAGTAACGTGCAGGTGAGACGTGAGAACGGCCCGCTCCAACGCACGCAGCATCAGGTGCGTCGTCGCAACACGCAAATACGAGCTCCACTCCGACATCAGCGAATCAGCAATGATAAGATGGAGCCGTTTGCACTCAATACCCGCCAAGAGCGGCTCATCCTTCGTGTGAATAAGCGGACGGTCGCTGCCGGTACTTGCACTGTTGATGTCGCGGGTAATGAACTGCGCGCGGGGAGAGAACAAGAACTTCAGGTCGCTTGTCAGCCCTCCGCTCCCGGCCAGTATCGGTCGCACCGCCAAAAAAAACAAGAATATCCGAGCGGCGGCGGTGTGCGCCGACGAAACCAGTTCACGCCAGAGCGCGGAAGAAATAAGGTAGTTTTCGTGACATCCATACGCGCTGCCGGACCCATCTGAGTTGTTTTTAAGAAACAGGACCTCCGTACCGTTGTGCGACTCCACTTTGGGCGCATTTTTGTTGAACTCACGCACAAGACGTGTCATCAGCGCGTCCAGCGCTTTTTCGTACACCACAACCTGACGCACGGAATCGCACTCCGGCGTCGCATACTCCAGATGGTCTCCGCTGTCCACATACAGCCGCGCACCGTTTTCCAAAAACATACCGCCGACCGCCTCATCGTTGCCGCAGAACTTCATGAACCTCCGCGTAAAACTTTCATCCGAGAACCTTTTGGCATCCGGGTCCCATATACCGGCGCCAAGCTCGGTCTCTATACCGAAAATGCGCATGCTAGCGTGCACAGAGCACCTCCCTGGTTAATTGTGAAAGATCCGTTCCAGCGTGTCGTATCGCGCTTTCCTTAAAAAGTCAAGGGCTTGCGTTTTTTCGCGTGATGTGCTACATTATATGCGCTATGTTACCTGTGAAAGAAAAGCAAAAGATCATCAAAAGCGTCCGCCAGGCGGATACCGACACGGGGTCTGCGGAAGTGCAGATCGCTTTGTTTTCGGAGGAGATCGTGCAGCTGACCGACCATCTCAAAAAACATCAGAAAGACAACCACTCCCGACGGGGCCTTTTGAAAATGGTTTCCAAGCGCAAGCGGCTTTTGGACTATCTCAATCAGACGGATGAAAAGCGATACCACTCCATCGTCAAAAAACTCGGACTGAGAAAGTAGGGCATGCCGGTCATTAAACAAAAAAATCAGCGCGTCAGCGTGTTCATGGACGTGCAAAATCTCTACCACTCCGCCAAGAACATTTATAAGGCGCGGGTGAATTTCCGGGAGGTACTGCGCAACGCGGTCGCAAACCGCCAGCTGGTGCGCGCCATCGCGTACGTCATCAGCACCGAATCGGGCGAAGAAAAAGGCTTTTTTGAAGCGCTCACGAAGCTCGGTATTGAAACAAAGCAGAAAGAACTGCAAATATTCTTCGGGGGGCTCAAAAAGGCGGATTGGGATGTCGGCATCGCAGTGGATGCCCTGCGGCTTGCGCCGGCGGTGGACGCGGTCATTCTGTGTTCCGGCGACGGCGACTTCGTGCCGCTCGTGGAACAGCTCAAAAGCATGGGAAAGCAGGTGGAGGTGGTGGCGTTCGGCAAAAGCTCGTCGGCAAAACTGAAAGAGGCGGCGGATGACTTTCTGGACCTGTGTGCCGACCCGAACAAGTATCTGTTACGGAAATAATAATTCAATAACTTCGCGCGGAGCGTTCGCTCAAAATACAAAATCACGGTTCGGACGGCATGCTTGATCGTGATTTTGGATTTTGGGGCATCGGGCCGCGTGCGCACGCTATGCAGATGCAGGAATTTTCTCTGCACATCGACGGGGAAGACCTTATCATAAAAAAGAGTATCTTGGCCGGCCAGGCCAACGGCTCCATCATTGCGTCCTTGGGGGACACGATGGTTTTGGCGACCGCCGTCATAGGGAAAGCACCCCGCGAGGGAGTTGATTTTTTCCCCCTCATGGTGGACTACGAAGAACGGTTGTACGCGGCGGGGAAGATCAGCGGGTCGCGCTTCATCAAACGCGAGGGCAGAGCGTCCACCGAGGCTATTTTGACTTCGCGGCTTATCGACCGTACGCTCCGGCCATTGTTCGACAACGCCTTGCGCCATGAAGTGCAGGTGGTGGTCACCGTGCTCTCCTGGGACCAGAAGAACGATGCGGATACGCTGTCCATCATAGCCGCGTCAAGCGCGCTTGCCATCTCGGACATCCCATGGGGCGGGCCGGTCGGCGCCGTACGCATCGGACGCGTGGACGGCACGCTTATCGTCAATCCCAGCTACGAGCAGCGCAAAATCTCGGACCTTGACGTCGTCTTTTCCGGCACCACCGAGCGCATCAACATGATAGAAGGGGACGCCCTGGAACTCCCCGAGGATGTGATGCTTGAAGCATTCTCGCTTGCGCAACGACACATCGCGGATATGGTAGCGTTCCAGCACACGGTCCAGAAGGCGATCGGCATACCGAAAAAAGATATCGAGCGCGCGCAGAGCGACACCGCGCTTGCCGAAACCGTGCGCGCGTTTTTAGGGAATCAGCTTGCGGAAGCGCTCTTCATGACCGGCGACAAGCGGACCAAATATGCGCGCATGAGCGAGCTGCATGCGGCGCTCGCCGAGCACATCGCGGCAACCTACCCGGACGACGCACGGCGCCAGCACGCCGCGGCGAAGATCTTCGACGAGGAAGTGGACCGCATTGTGCATGAAAAAGCGATCCATGCCGGACAACGCCCGGACGGACGGAGATTTGACGAGCTGCGCGATATTTCCTGCGACGTATCGTTTTTGCCGCGCACGCACGGCACCGGAGTCTTTGTGCGGGGAGAAACACAGGTACTCTCCATCCTGACGCTCGGGTCTCCCGGCGACCAGCAGCTGGTAGACACCATGGAAGCAAAAGAACAGAAACGGTTCATGCATCACTATAACTTTCCGCCCTTTTCGGTGGGAGAAGTAAAACCGTTGCGGGGCCCTTCCCGGCGCGACATCGGCCACGGCATGCTTGCCGAGCGGGCCATGATGCGCCTCATCCCCGAACAAAAAGATTTTCCCTATACCATCCGTCTGGTGTCAGAAACGCTTTCGTCCAACGGCTCTTCGTCCATGGCATCGGTATGCGCATCCATGTTGGCGCTTATGGACGGCGGCGTGCCGGTAACCAACATCGCCGCGGGTATCGCCATGGGTTTGATGTCCGACGACACGGGAAACTACAAAGTACTCACCGACATTCAGGGGCCGGAAGACCACCATGGCGATATGGACCTGAAAGTTGCGGGTACCGACCGCGGCATCACCGCGATCCAAATGGATGTGAAGATCGATGGCATTACGCTCGCGATATTCCGCGACACCATCACGCAGGCGAAAAAAGCGCGGCACGAAATCCTGGACAAAATGAAGACGGCATTGCCCGCGCCGCGCGCCGAGCTGTCGCGGCATGCCCCGCGCATCATCACGCTTGAGATCAACCCGGAAAAGATCAAAGACGTCATCGGCCCCGGCGGCAAGATCATCAATGAGATCATTGACGAAACGGGCGTATCGATCGACATTGAGGATAACGGGTTGGTGTTCATCACCTCGGTCAGCGCCGAGGCGGCCGCCAAGGCGGTGGACTGGATCAAGAACATCACCCGCGAGGCGAAAGTGGGGGAGGTCTTCCAAGGAAAAGTAAAAAAGATCATGGACTTTGGCGCGTTCGTGGAACTGTTCCCGGGTACCGAGGGTCTTGTGCATATTTCAAAGCTCGCTGACTACCGCGTTGCGCGCGTGGAAGATGTCGTCAAGATCGGCGATATCATTCCGGTCAAACTCATGGAGATAGACAGCCAGGGACGCTTGAACCTTTCGCATAAAGACGCGCTCACAGAAACAAAAAAGCAATAACAGGGGCATTCTTTCGTTATCCACAGGGGGGTGTTTGACGCCCTCCTGTGCGTTTTGTATAATAAAGGCGGGTAGTCGAGTTCTTGTTTTTTTCTTTTTTTTCCTTTATATCGGAATTCGCACCCGCTGCTCTTTTACTGGAGGTAAACAACCCTCCGCAACTCAATACCGGTCGCTGTAGGCGACCAATCAACATGAAGGACCTTGCCATTGCGCGGGTCTTTCTTCTTTTTAAGAAAGTGATATACTAATGGCAACAGAATGCCATCGTATGCAAAACGAAAAGCTGCAAACCTCGGTGCCGAATAAACTTCCTGTCGTAGAAGACAAAACATTCCTGACACATACCATGGAAGAGGATGTTCTGCGCGCGAAAGGACAGGAAGGGAGTATGCCGCAAAAGCCGGCGGGCGCAGAGCCCTTCACGGCGCACATTCCGCCGCCCGTTCCACCGGCACCACCAACTTTGGAAAACGACCCGTTCAGAGAAAAGGTTGAAATGCCAATGCCGCCAACATTTGACCGCGACCAACCCGTTGAACTCCCGGGAACGAACGCCGGGGAACAACAGCAACAAGAGTTCCAAGTGCATATCCCGCAACGGCAAAGCAGGTTCAGCCCGACAACCATCATTCTCGCTGCGGTACTGATCGCATTGGTGGGAGCGGGAGCCGCCGGATACTGGTGGTTCTTTATCCGCAGTGAGCCGGCACCGGTCGTGCAAGAGATTCCGCAGCCGCCCGTACCGGAACCGCCCATCATACCAAAACCGATTGTTGAACCGGTTCCCGAACCGGAACCTATTCCGGCGCCAATACCGACTCCTGAACCAGCCCCGGAGCCTGAACCCGCACCGCCGATACCAGTTCCGGAACCGACCCCGGAGCCTGAACCAATTCCTCCACCGGCTCCGCCGGAAATTCCAGAACCCGTCGTACCAGACGCCATTGTTGCTCTTGATAAAACAGTTATCATATCGACCGATATAAAAGCAGACACTATTGCTTCTGCGATACAAGAGGAAAATAAAAAGATCATTGAACAAACGGTAACCATTCGCTACCTGATAAAGCTTTCGACAGATACCGAAAAAAGATTTTTAGATGGAAAAGAGGTTGTGCAAATGCTCGGTCTGCATGTTCCCACTTCATTCTGGAATACAATAGACCGACTTGAAGTTGTCGGCTACAAAAATGCCGGGACTTTCCGTTATGGTTTTATTGCACAAAGCAAGGATAAGGCCGCCATGCAATCGCTTGCCGCTTCGTGGGAGCCGACCATGGTGGATGACCTCACTACGCTGTACATAAACAAACAGTACGTAAAGCCGGCGCAGATGGCATTTTCGGAAAACACGTATCTTGATTTTTCCAAACGCTACATCAACATGCCGCAACCGGACGTGTCGCTCGACTACGCGGTCTCAAATGCATACTTCATCGTCGCCACCTCAAAAGCGATGATCTACGCGCTGCTTGACGAGACCAGACCGGCCAAATAACCGTCATGGATATACCGCCGACCGAGCGCGCTGTTCTTTCTATGCTTGCGCTCGCGGAAGCGGAGCG
This sequence comes from Patescibacteria group bacterium, assembly GCA_038062295.1. Taxonomy (GTDB): domain Bacteria; phylum Patescibacteriota; class Minisyncoccia; order GWC2-36-17; family WO2-46-25; genus JBBTXL01. Next base: position 425 of record JBBTXL010000057.1, on the reverse strand, counting down.
TATCCCCGCGCTCTCGCGCGATGAACTCCTGGGTTCTATACACACAAAAGAAAGTCCTGACCTCGCTCTTGCCGCACTGGTAAACCGGGGAGTTATTGCAAACGATGGCGGTTTTTTTATGCTCGACCGACAGGAAAATGCCGCGCAGGCGCGCACAACCGCCAAACGCATTTCAGAAGAAAAGTTGCGCGCCGTGCGCTTGCCGCTTCAGTTGATCTGTGCTCTGCCTTCGGTACGCGCCGTCACCATTATCGGCTCCGTTGCGTTTGAAAATGCGCGTCAAGACAGCGACATTGACGTCTTCATTCTTGCAGCACAAGGCCGCGCGTGGACGGCACGGTTGTGTGCGCTTGCCATCGCGGAACTTTTTGGCATGCGTCGGGAAAAACGCCGGTCTCCGCACAAGCTGTGTGTAAGCTATATCA
>JBBTXL010000056.1:0-2312 GCA_038062295.1 Patescibacteria group bacterium | reverse complement strand
ATTCAAAAATCTTTCAAACAAGAGATCATAATCGAGGGGGTTGATATCCGTGATGCCCAAAACGTAGGCCGCAAGGCTCCCCGCGGCCGAGCCCCGGCCCGGGCCGACGGAGATGCCGTGCACTTTTGCCCAGTTAATCATATCGGCTACGATCAAGAAGTAATCGGCGAAACCGGTTTTCTCGATCACGGAGAGTTCGTATTCGAGCCGCGCCCGTACGTTTTCAGGGACGGGGTCATAGCGCCTGCCGATCCGTTCGGCGCACAGGGCGCGAAGGTATTCGTTCGCCGTCGTGCCGTCCGGAACTTCAAAGTGGGGGAGTTTGATCTTCCCCAGCTCGATTTCCATGGAACATCCGTCAGCGATCGCTTGAGTATTTTCAATCGCCTCGCGTGGGTAGGGAAATTCCGCATACATTTCCTCCGCGGTTTTAAAGGAAAAGTCGTCCTGTGCGAGTGACATACGGTCTCCCTCGCCCAGTTTTGCCCCGGTCTGTACCGCCATGAGCGTGTCTTGCGATTTGGCATCGTCTTTTTCCAGATAATGTACGTCGCAGGTGGCAACGAGCGGCACGGAAAACTTCCTTGAGTATTCGATAAGGCGCTGATTCACGTCATCCAGAATTTTGATATTGGGGTGGTGGGCAAGTTCCAAATAAAAATGTTCGCCGAAGATACTTTTATATTCTTGGATGAGTTGCTCCGCGCGTTCATACTCCTTCATGGCGATCGCGCGCGGAATCTCTCCGGACAGACAGCCCGAGAGCGCGACCAAGCCGTCGCGGTAGGTACGCAACGCTTTTTTGTCGACGCGCGGCTTATAGTAAAACCCTTCCAGGTTCGCGACCGTAATGAGCTTGACGAGATTTTGGTACCCGCGGTTGTTGCGTGCAAGCAACACCAGGTGAAAACGCTTGTCGTCGATGCCGACCTGTTTGTCCCGCATGCCGCGCGCAGCCACGTACACTTCGGAGCCGATGATCGGTTTTATGCCATGCTTTTTTGCCGCCTTGTAAAACTCTATGGCGCCATACAGCGACCCATGGTCGGTGAGCGCGAGCGCGTCCATCCCGCACGATTTTGCCTTGAGCACCAGATCTTCTATTTTGGGCAGCCCGTCAAGGAGGGAATAATGGCTGTGGGTGTGAAGATGGACAAATTTCATGATACAATCCTATCACATGAAAACGCCATCTCCAACTTTGGCGTACGAACTGACATTGTGGCACAAAGGATGTTCTGTTATTGGTGTTGACGAGGCGGGCAGAGGGCCGCTGGCGGGGCCGGTGGTCGCCGCCGCTTTTGTATTGCACCAAGGAACCAAGGACCTTACCGATCTTCTGGCATTAGGTGTTGCCGATTCAAAAAAAGTCACACCAAAAAAACGGGAAGCAATATACACGGCACTTACGCATCACGCAGCCGTTCATTGGGCCGTGGGCATGGTTGACGAGCAAACGATCGACCGCATCAATATTTTAGAGGCGACCCTTCTTGCAATGCGGCATGCCGTTACGGATGTTTTACGGCGACAGAAGAACACACAGTGCATGGTGTGTGTGGACGGGCGCGAAATCATTCCCGATCTTATGGTTGACCAAAAAGCCGTGATCGACGGCGACGCGAAAATATTTTCCATCGCCGCCGCATCCATCATCGCAAAAGTAACGCGCGACCGCATCATGACGGAGGAGTACGCGCAAAAATATCCCGCGTACGGGTTCGAGCAGCACAAAGGGTACGGCACGAAAGCGCATTTCGCGCGCGTTGCCGAGCACGGCCTGTCGCCGGCTCATCGTGTAACTTTTTTCAAGAAATCACTCGATCGGTGACCCTTCCGTGTATGCGGAAAATTCTGTTTGGTTCACCGTGGTGACCTCGTTCCATGAAAGTCCGAGTTGTGTAAACGCAGCTTCGGTGGCAACCCAGCGTTTTGAGGTGCCGTCAAGTGCATATACCTTGGGGTTGCCCTGTATTTTTATTGCTTTGACGTCCGCATGCCGCGCGAGCTGCCCTTCAGAAACCGTTTTAATGTTTTCCCACTTGTTGCCTGCGTACGAGTTGAACACAGCGGCACTGATAATCTTCTTCTTCAGTCCCTGGGGTGTGATGTAATACACCGCGGGGTTATCCGCTGTCTTGGCGAGCGTCCCGGCCGGAAGCGGTGCCAGTGCGACAGGTGCCGCACCCGAGGTGTTCGCTACCGGCGCTCCCGTTTCATCCGTAATGGCTGCTCCCTCCTGGTAATAGTCCCGTTCTTTTGTATTGATGATAAACACCTGATCCCAACGCCACCCTTTGCGTTCAACCGCG
>JBBTXL010000055.1:0-21427 GCA_038062295.1 Patescibacteria group bacterium | reverse complement strand
CGTAACGGCGGTATAAAAATAGGTGAAAATAACAACAAGAATAAAATACATCGCCCCGTACACGAATCCATCCGCAAAAAAGCTGTTGACGGCGGTGGCGACGTTCTGTATCCATGCCGTTTCGGAAACCTGCAGGAAATTCGCGATCATCTGCGGGAACAAAAGAATGGAGATGGCGAAAATAATGGGGATAACGCCCGCCTGGTTCACTTTGAGCGGCAGGTACGTGGACATGCCGCCGTACACCCGCGAGCCGCGAACCCGCTTTGCGTACGAAACGGGAATGTTACGCTGGCTTTCATTGATGAACACGACACCGGCGGTAACCACGACCGCGACGATCAAAAACATAATGACGGTCGGGATCTGCGACGGGTCAAAGTTCAGATAAAACTGCCGCACTTGGGTTGGCAGCGCGGCAATGATGCCGGCAAAGATCATCAGCGATATGCCGTTGCCGATCTTTTTTTCGGAAATCAACTCGCCAAGCCACATAAGAAAAACGGTGCCGGCGGTGATGACCGTAAGGTTTGTCACGAGCGCCAAAATTTCCAGACGGTCTATCACACCCTGCGACTGCAACAGCGCCAGCAGCCCATACCCTTGCAGCGCGGCAAATGGAACGGTCAGCAGGCGCGTGTATTGGTTGAACTTCTGCCGACCCAGTTCCCCCGACTTCTGATACATCTCTTTGAGCTTTGGGAACACCATCGTCAGCAGCTGCATAACGATGAGCGACGTGATGTAGGGTCCCACACCAAGCATGACAATAGAGAGATTATCCAGCGCGCCGCCGGAAAACACATTCAACAGTCCGAGAAACTGGTTGCTTGAAAAAAAATCCTGCAACCGGGTAAGATCAACACCGGGTACGGGAATTGCCGCCGTAACCCGAAATATCACCAGCATCGCCACCACAAAAATGATCTTGCTGCGAAGATCCTTGATGGTAAACATGCTGGCCAATTGTCCAATCACAGAATTTGTATGTTAAGAAAGCGGGGTAACCACGCCGCCGGCCTTTGCGATCTTTTCTGCCGCGGACGATGAAACCGCACACCCTTCCACAATGATCTTTTTCTTCAATGCACCGTCGCCCAGGATCTTGACGGTGATCCCGGATATCCCGCGCCGGCGCAGCAACCCTTTTGCCACCAGGGACGCGGGCGTCACTTTTTCCCCTGCCGTAAACACCCGGTCAACATCTGCCAGGTGTACGATCGCATGCCGTCGGGAAATGCTTTTAAACCGGTATCCGCGGAGCTTGGGGATCTTTTTGATCATGTCGCGCTCCGCCGGTCGGATCTTGTGTCCTGCGCGCGACTTCTGGCCTTTGGTTCCCCGGCCTGCGGTCGCGCCCCGTTTGCCACCGCGCGCGATGCGCTTTGTGTCCTTGCGAGGATGTGTTGGTTGTAAGGAAGAGAGCTGCATAAAGGTTATTTCTTTTGCGGAACTTCCGGTTCCTGCTGCGCCGGCTGGGGAACCGGAGCGCCGCGAGAAGCCGGGGTTCGCTTGAGCTGCCCGAGCGCCGTGAGTGTCGCGATGGCGTTGTTGATCTGGTTCGAACTTTTCCCCATGATCTTTCCGACAATATGGGTAATGCCCGCAAAATCGCACACGACCCGTACCGCGCCGCCGGCGATCACACCGCTTCCCGGCTTGGTCGGCTTCAGAAATACTTTTCCGCTTTTGAACTTTGCGAACACTTCATGCGGAATAGTGCCCTGCCGTAAGGGAACCGTGATCATGCGCTTTTTCGCCTGACGGACGGCTTTTTCCACCGCAAGGGTCATATCCTGTCCTTTCGCGGTTCCCATGCCAACCTTTCCTTTCCGGTTCCCGATTACCACGGTGACCCGGAAACTGAACCGGCGACCGCCCGCCATGACGCGCGCCACGCGCCGCATGTCAAGCACTTTCTGGTCGTACTCCGGTTTCTGTCTGGGTATTCGTTCTGGTCGTTTCAAAGCCATGGTATGTTATTACAGTGAAAGTTTTCCTTCCCGCGCTCCTTCGGCAACCTGCTTGACCCTGCCGTGATACTGGAACCCGCCGCGGTCAAACACGACCCGCGTGATGCCTTTTTTGCTCGCGCGCTTGGCGATCTCCATTCCCACCAGCCGTGCGAGCTCCGCTTTTGTATGTTTTTTCCCTTTCACGCTCACATCACGGTCGGATGCCGCACACAACGTTACCGCCGCATCGTCATCGATAAGCTGCGCATATACATGCACATTGGAACGGAACACGCACAAACGCGGGCATACTGCCGTGCCTTTCACTTTTGCCCGAATTCGTTTGTGGATGGTTGCTCTGTTCATGGTAGCTTCGTAAATTTTAGACGCTTCCCGCTTTCTTTCCTTCCTTACGCCGGACCACTTCACCCTGATAACGGATTCCCTTCCCTTTGTATGGTTCCGGTTTCTTAAGCTTTCTCAAATTTGCCGCCGTCTGTCCGACCAGCGCTTTGTCAACGCCGGAAATTGTAATAACGTTCTTTTCGACTTGGAATACAATACCGTCCGGCGCCGGGAATTCCACCGGATGCGAAAAACCGAGCGCCATCACGAGCTTATTCCCCGCGAGCGCGACCTTGTATCCGATCCCTTCCAATTCCATCGTCTTTGAAAATCCGCGATTGACCCCTTCAACCATATTGGCCACAAGCGCTTTTGTCAAACCGAGGAGCGCTTTTTCCGTCTTGTCATGCGCCGGCCGGATGCGCACCGTCCGGTCTTCAAGCGCCACCTCTACGTCGCGGTGTTTCCGGATCGAAAGCGTCCCTTTGGGGCCTTTCACGACCACGGAACCGTCCAGGAACGTCAGTTCCGTTTTTTCGGGTAACACAACAGGATTTTGTTCAAGACGACTCATAGGGTTACCAAATAGTACAGATCACTTCCCCGCCAATATGCTGTTTCCGCGCTTCCTTGTCGGTCAAAAGGCCTGCCGGCGTAGACAGGATCATCATGCCGAACCCCTGCCGAACCGGATGCACCTTATCCGCGGCGCGATACACCCTCCGCCCCGGCGTAGAAATTCGTTTGAGTCCCGTGATAGCGGGCGCGCCGTCGCTTTCATACCGCAGCGTCACCACGATGCTTTTACGCACCTTTTTTCCTTTGCGTTCAAAGCGCTCGATAAAATCCGTGCGCTTCAGGATCCGCAGGATCTCGGTCTTTATCTTGGAATGCGGAACCAGCACGGTGTCATGATGCACCGCAATGGCATTCCGCAAACGCGTCAACATGTCTGCAATAGGATCCATAATAATATGATGCTACCAGCTTGAGCGCTTCACGCCGGGAATCTCCCCCCGCGTCGCCATCTCCCGAAAACAAATTCTGCACAGGTCAAATGCGCCCAGGTATCCGCGCGAGCGGCCGCACCGGAAACAACGGTTTACCTTCCGTGTGGAGAACTTCGGTTTTTTCTTCGATCGTGCAATGGTTGATGTTTTTGCCATGCCACTGTGATTAAAATTTACGAGCTCCCAGCGATGGAAATTTTACCATCATAGTGAGCACCCCCTTCTTTTCGCGCGGACGCGCACAAGGAGGGGGTAAGGTTTTGTACCTCACCGCACTATGTCCGTCAAACGGACACACTGCGGTACGACAAAGCCCTTATTTCTTTTTTAACGGAAATCCCATCAAACGGAACAGTTGTTCCGCGCTGGCTTTCTTTCCGCAATTCGTGACGAATGTTGCCTGAAATCCGAAGATCTGCCCGGCCTTTTCATAGCTCACCTCGGGGAACACGATGCTCTCCCGGATCCCCATCGTCAAATTTCCGTTGTCGTCGATACATCTGGCATCAATGCCATGAAAGTCTTTCGTGCGCGGAAGAGCAACGGAGACCAGACGGTCCATGAAATGGTACATGCGGTCGCCGCGCAAACATACCATGACACCGATCGGCATCCCCTGGCGTGTCTTGAACGATGCAATGGATTTTTTTGCTTTGGTCAACACCGCATGCTGCCCGGCGATGAGCGACAGGGCATGTGCGACCGCCTCCACGGCTTTTTCATCCTTTACGATCCTACCCACACCCGAGTTCAGCACGACCTTTCTGATCTTTGGCACCGCAGCGTCGTGCTTGTATCCCAACTCCTTTTTCATGGCCGGTAATACTTCTTTTATATATTTTTGCTTCAGTCGATTCATATCACAGGTGTTATGCGATCGTTCCGCACCTTTTGCAGATCCTTGATTTTTTACCGCTCTCGTCAACGCGGTATCCCACGCGCGTCGGACGGGCACACTTACCGCATACCAGCATAACATTTGAAGCGGCAAGCGGCGATTCTTTGGAAAGCGTTTGTCCCTTTTCTCCCTGGCGCCGCGGACGCCGGTGAAGCGTACGCATGTTGAGCGCCTGCACAACCACCTTCTCTGCGCGCGGCAACACCTGCAGTACCTTGCCGGTCTTGCCCCTGTCTTTTCCTGTGATCACCACCACATTGTCATCTTTTTTTATTTTCATACGACTTCCGGAGCTAAAGAAACAAGCTTTGCAAAACCTTTCTCTTTTAATTCGCGCGGGATAGGACCGAAAATTCTCCCGCCCTTCGGTTCCTGCCCATCCACAATAACGACGGCATTCTCGTCGAACTTCACATAGGAACCGTCAAACCGACGGAACGGCTTGCGCTGGCGCACCACCACCGCCCTGACCACATCGGATTTCTTAACAGCTTTGCGCGGCTCAGCAACTTTTACGGTGCCGACAATGATATCACCGATACGCGCATATCGGCGGCGCGTTCCCCCCAAAACCTTAAAACACTGGACGATCTTTGCGCCGCTGTTATCAGCAACTTTCAGCATGGTGCGCGGCTGGATCATACTTTTTGCACGATGTTCCAGCGCTTTCCTCTCGAAAGCGGCCGCGTTTCTTCAATGATAACCGTATCTCCCACTTTGTATGTGTTGTTCTCGTTGTGCGCCTTGTAGCGCTTCGTTACTTTTCGATGTTTCCGGTACAACGGATGTTCCACCAGACGCGAAACGGCAACGACAGCGGTTTTCACCATTTTGTCCGAGACAACGGTCCCCTGCAATGTTCTTTTGTGTGCTGTTGGCGTGGTCATGTGAAACAACAATGGTAGCACTTATTTTTCCTTTAGTAAAGTCTTGATGCGCGCGATATCTCGTTTGGTCTGCCCGATTTCATTCATATTTTTCAGCTTGTTGAATGATGCCTCAAACCGAAGCTGGCGAAGCTTTTGGGCGGCGCGTGTCAGCTCGTCTCCGAGCTCCTTTGGTGATTTTGTTCTCCACTGCTGTGCTTTCATAACTATAGGTTAGTCCCGCTTCACAAACTTTGCCGTCAGCGGAAGCTTGTCCGCTGCGCGGCGCAAGGCTTCCCGGGCGGTAGTCTCCGGAATGCCGTCCATCTCAAACAGCACCCTGCCGGGCTTTACGGCCACCACATAGTGATCCACAGCTCCCTTACCTCCGCCCATGGGGACTTCCTGGCCTTTTTTTGTGACCGGCTTATCCGGAAAAATACGGATCCATATTTTACCCGAGCGCTGCACGTACCGTGTCATCGCGCGCCGCGCCGATTCGATCTGGCGCGATGTCAGCCACGCCCGCGTCTTTGCCTGCAGGCCGAAATTGCCGAAACTCAAACTCGTACCGCGCGTTTCTATGCCGACAAAACGCCGTCGTCCTTTCTGCCATTTCCGATGTTTTACTTTTTTGGGTAACAGCATGCCTAATGTTTATGTTCGGTTTTTGTGTTGAACACTTCCCCTTTATAGATCCACACTTTCACGCCGATCACACCGTAGGTACAGTATGCATTTGCCATCGCGAAATCTACTTTTGCGCGAATGGTGGCAAGCGGCATTCTGCCCTTGCCGAGCCACTCCACCCGGGACATTTCGGAACCGTTCAGGCGCCCGGCCAGCCGCACCTTGACCCCCGCAACTTCTTTGTTCTGCATCACCTTTTCCAATGTCTGCTTCATGATACGCCGGAACGGCATGCGCTTTTCGATCTGGTCGGCAACCTGCTGCGCAACGATCTGCGCGTGCGTTTCGGGTTTTGTGACCTCTTCTATCTGGATCTTTATTTCAACCCTCGCTTTTTTGTCGGTCTTTACTTGCTGGTATTTTCTCTTGATCTCCTCCTGTAACGCCTCAATGCCGCCGCCTCCTTTCCCAATGATCAAGCCGGGTCGCGACGTAAAAATGAGAACTTTCAGTTTGTTTGCGGAACGCTCTATTTCTACCTTTTCAAGGCCCTGCTTCCTAAATTTTTCGGTCAAGAACCGACGCAGCAAATAATCCTCGCGGAGTGTAGCGCGGTACTGCTTGGGATTGAACCACCGGGACCGCCAGTCCTCGATAACGCCAAGCCGATATGAAAATGGATTTACTTTGCTTCCCATACAATCTTGTGATCTATAGTTTAGAACCCCTTAGGGTTTTTCTGAGTGTTTGGTAAATGCGCGACGCGCAAGGCCTGTGAGGCGTTTTTTTGCGCCGGACGCAAATTTTTCTTGTGGCGCTGCCGATCCGTCAGAAACGCCTTTTACAGCAGTTTCATTTTTTTTCTTTTCCGGTGCGGAAGCCTCCTGCGCCAACGAGAGCGTGTCGCGCGACAGCACGCGTTTTTCTTTCAGAGACGACACGCTCTTCGTACCGCCTTTTTCCGACAACGTCAAGGAAATATGGGACGACCGCTTCTTAATGCCGAACACCCTGCCGTGCGATTTTGGCATGCCGCGCTTGAGTGTCACGCCCTCGTTCACAAAAATACGCGCGACATACAGCGTGTCGGGGTTGAGCTGTGCGTTATGCTGCGCGTTCGCCGCAGCGGAGTTCAGCAGTTTCAAAATAGGCAGCGCCGAGCGTTTGGGTAAAAAAGAAAGCTGCGCGCGCGCCGCAGGAACGGAAATGCCGCGTATCATGTCGGCAACCAACCGCACTTTTCGCGGTGAGATACGCAGGTTATTCAGATGGGCGGTAATGTCCATAGCTCGTGCAGTTTATTTCTTTTCGGGAGCGGCGGCGGGCGCTGCGGCTCCGGTGCCCGCGCTTTGCGCTTCCAGTTCCTTTTGCATCTTGCCGCCATGGCGCGTAAACTTGCGCGTCGGCGAGAATTCCCCCAATCGATGCCCGACCATGTCCTCGGTGATGAAAACGGGAATGTGGGCCTTCCCGTTATGAACCGCAAATGTAAACCCGATCATCTCCGGAGCGATCATGGACGAACGCGCCCATGTTTTAATGGTTTGTCCTGGGGTTGCTTTGGCTATCTTTTCCAACAACCGCTCGTTCACATACGGACCTTTTTTTGCGCTGCGTGACATAAAAATTATTTTTTCTTTCTTCGTTGTACGATAAATCTATTGGTGGGATGCTTTTTCTTCCGTGTCTTTTTTCCGAGCGCATGCTTGCCCCACGGCGTTTTCGGATACGGCAATCCGATCGGCTGCACGCCTTCGCCGCCGCCATGCGGATGATCCACCGGATTCATCGCGGTACCGCGCACCGTCGGACGAATACCAAGCCATCGCGATTTCCCCGCCTTGCCGAAGTTGACTAAATTATGTTCCGAATTCGAAAGCACGCCGATGGTCGCATAACACGAAGAAAGTACTTTCCGCACTTCGCCCGATGGCATGGCAAGGTGAGTATATTTCCCTTCATGAGCCATCACCTTCACCGATGAACCCGCGGACCGCGCGATCTGCGCGCCTTTGTTGGGCTGCAACTCAACGCTATGCACAAAAAATCCGACAGGGATGTTTATCAACACCATGCGGTTCCCTGGCTCAAGCGGCGCGCGCTCCCCCGTGAGAACGGTCGCCCCCACCGCACAATCCTTGGTCGCAAGCACATAGCGCTTATCACCGTCGCGGTACGAAAGCAGCGCCAAAAAAGCCGAACGGTTCGGATCGTATTCAAGCGCAGCAACGCGCGCCGGAACATCGCGCTTATCCTGCCGGAAGTCAACCGCGCGATAGAGTCGTTTATTGCCGCCGCCTTTATGCCGCACGGTGATCCTGCCGTTGGCGGCACGACCCATCCTGCGCTTTCGTCCGAATGTCAGCGCTTTTTCCGGTTCTTTCTTGGTCAACATCGAGTAATCGGCGATGATCCTCTGGCGCTGTCCCGGCGTTGTTGGCTTTAACTTTTTCATGCCACTGTGATTAAAATTTACAAGCTCCCAGCGATGGAAATTTTACCATCACTGTGAGCACCCTGAGCTTGTCGAAGGGTAATGGTTCGACAGGCTCACCATAAAGGTTTTGTACCTCCCCGCTCCTGCTCCCGTCAAGCGGACGCACGAGCGGGAAGACAAAGCCCTTTATACTCCCATGTCTATCCGATCCCCTTCTTTAAGTGTAATGATCGCTTTTTTAAAACCGGGAACTTTCCCTTCGTATTTGCCCAAACGCACTCGGCGCTCCGGCTTTCTGGCGATGTGCACCGCAACCGGACGAACACCGAACATGTGCGCGATCGCTTTCTTCACCTCTATTTTGTTCGCGGATGCGGCAACCTGAAACACATATTTTCCCTGCTCCTGAAGCGCGGCTGCTTTTTCCGTCACATGCGGACGTCTCACGATCCCCGACATGAGCGCGTCTCCACGCGCTGTGGCGCGGGCAGGCGAAACCGGTTTTTGGTCCGGCGCCGGATGGTCGATCTCCTTTTTCTTTACGTCGGCATCTTCGGAAATGACCGCTTTTTTAATTTTCCCTAGAAGTGACATATATTTATGTGACGCGCGTAAAGGTTGTTGCGATGACCGGAACTGAATCTTTCGACAGAACGAGGTATTTGTTCGCCAAGACATCATGTGCATTCAGATTTCGTGCGGTGATCACCCTCACTGATGGAAGATTCCGCGCCGACAAAACAATATTTTTTTCCTCGGTCGGCACCACCACCAGTGTACGCTTGGGCCGATTGCTGCTAAACGCCGCTTTGGCAACAGCACCAAGCGCCAGGGCAAACACCTTTGTTTTTGCCGTATCAAACACAAGCGAATCCAAAACCGCCATTTCGGCATCCTTATGCTTTGCCGAAAGCGCCATGAACAACGCCTTTTGTTTCTGTTTTTTGTTGATCTTCACTGAAAAGTTCTTATCGTTGCGGGGGCCGAACGTAATGCCGCCGCCGCGCCATAGAGGCGAACGGATGGAACCATGCCGCGCGCGGCCGGTACCCTTTTGACGCCATGGTTTTTTGCCGCCGCCGCGCACTTCCCGGCGGTCCTTCGTATGTGCAATGGGCATACGAGCATTTGCCGCATGCGCGACAACCGCCTGGTGAACCGTATCCGCGTTGAACGAAACGCCGAAAATATTTTCGGGAAGTTCATATGTTCCTACGCGTTCTCCCTTTTGATTGTAGAGCTCCGTCTTCATAGTATTATGACCTGACCGCAAGCAGGGTTCCTTTTCTGCCGGGCACCGCGCCCGCAACGGCAATGGTACCGGCACCCGCATCAACTGCGACCACCGCGAGATTGCGCACCGTGCGCATATCCCCTCCCATTCTTCCGGCCATCCGCATTCCTTTGAGCACGCGTTGAGGCCACACGGCCCCGATGGACCCCGGCTCACGTAAACTGTGCTTCTGCCCGTGACTTGCCGGACCGCCACGAAACCCATGCCGCTTCACAACCCCCTGAAACCCTTTTGCCTTGCTGATACCGGAAACCTTCACCACATCTCCCGCGTGAAATACCGATACGTCAATAACATCGCCGACATTTTTATCCGCGGGGGCGCGGAGCCGAAATTCCCTGAGTACGGCACACTGCGCAGCGCTGCCCAGATGACCGCGCTCGGGCTTGTTCATCTTTTTTTTTGTGCCGCACCCCACCTGCAATGCATAGTACCCGTCGCGCTCCTTGGTACGCACGAATGTTACAGTACAGGGACGCGCTTCAATAAGGGTAACCGCCATCGCGTTTCCCGTTCCCGCATCGAACATCTGCGTCATGCCTATTTTGTTGCCGATGATAAATGCCATGATATAAAAAATGGGCCAAAGCCCATTGGATTCGTGCTTTGTTTCTTTGCGAACGCGTTAATTGTAATTTAACCGTGTCATTAAATTACAAATCGTTCCCGACTTTCCCTCATGGGAAAGTCGGGAAGTATTTGCAATCAAACTCAAAGCATTTTTATCTCAATGTCAACGCCAGCCGGAAGGTTCAGGTTCGTCAGCGCATCAATGGATTTCGGATTCGGATTTTCAATATCGACAACGCGCTTGTGCACCCGCATTTCGTAATGCTCCCCGGAGCTTTTGTGCACAAATGTGGAGCGGTTCACCGCATATCGCTTGATCTCGGTCGGCAACGGGATCGGCCCTGAAACCGTAACTCCCTGCCGCTCCGCCGCTTCCACGATCTGCCGCGCGCTGTTATCAATGATCTTGTTGTCGTACGCTTTTATCTTGATGCGCAGTTTTTGTTTTGTCGCTTCCTTGGTCATGCCACTGTGATTAAAATTTACGAGCTCCCAGCGATGGAAATTTTACCATCACAGTGAGCACCCTGAGCTTGTCGAAGGGTAATGGTTCGACAGGCTCACCATAAAGGTTTTCTTACCAAAAATACTTCGTCTTTGCAAGACTTGTATTTTTGGAGAAAGCCCTTTAAGCAATGATCTTCGTGACCACGCCCGCACCGACCGTTTTACCACCCTCACGAATGGCAAACCGCTGCTTTTCCTCAAGCGCGATCGGCGCGATAAGTTTAACCTTCACATTGACCGTATCGCCCGGGATGACCATTTCGGTTCCTTGCGGGAGCGTCACTTCGCCGGTGACATCGGTCGTGCGAATGTAAAACTGCGGCTTGTAGCCGGCAAAGAACGGCGAATGACGGCCTCCTTCTTCCTTGGTCAGAACGTACACTTCCGCATCAAACTCGGTGTGCGGCGTAACCGTACCGGGTTTGGCAAGCACCTGGCCGCGCTCCACATCTTCTTTTTTCAGGCCGCGGAGCAAAACGCCGGCGTTGTCTCCCGCCATTGCCTCATCCAAGGATTTGTTGAACATTTCAATGCCCGTAATGACGGTTTTTTGGTTCGGGCGCAACCCAACGATCTCGATCTCTTCGTTGATCTTGGCTATGCCGCGCTCCACCTTGCCGGTCACCACCGTGCCGCGTCCTTCAATAGAAAATACGTCTTCCACCGGCATCAAAAACGGCTTTGCCGTGTCGCGCACCGGCTCCGGAATGTATTCGTCCATCATCTTGACCAGCTCCAGGACTTTCTTCACCCATTCGTCGTCTTTCGAGGTCGCCTGCAGCGCCTTGAGGCCCGAGCCGCGGATGATCGGGGTCTTCTCGCCGTCATACCCGTACTTCGTGAGCAGTTCGCGGATCTCCACTTCCACCAGGTCAACCAGTTCGGGGTCGTCCGCAGCATCGATCTTGTTCAAAAACACGATCAACGCCGGCACGCCAACCTGGCGCGCCAAAAGAATGTGTTCTCTCGTTTGGGGCATAGGGCCGTCGGAAGCGGCTACCACCAACACCGCGCCGTCCATCTGGGCGGCTCCCGTGATCATGTTCTTGATGTAGTCGGCATGGCCCGGCGCGTCGATGTGCGCGTAGTGCCGCTTGTCCGACTCATATTCCGAGTGGTGCAATGCAATGGTAATACCGCGCGCCTTTTCTTCGGGCGCCGCGTCGATCTGGTCCACCGATTCTACGCGCGCTTTGTATCCCGCCAAGTTCAAACAATGCAAAATGGCGGCGGTCAGCGTCGTCTTTCCGTGGTCAACGTGGCCGATGGTACCGACGTTGATGTGGGGCTTTGTACGATCAAATTTTTCTGCCATGGTACGTTATTATGTTTATTTAATGGTTACGCTTTTATCAAAAGAAATACAAGGCGTATACTAATGCAAAAATCCAAGCCCGTCAACCCCTCCCTGAAAGAGCGGCTAAAAAGGCAGGTCCTCCAGATTAATGCGCGCGTGACGCCCTGTTCCGGACTCCTTTTCTTCATCTATGCGGTTCAACAGTTCCATCGCTTCCGCTTCTTTCGTAAAATCCTGCGTGCGCACCGTCGCATCGTAATCTATCATTTTCTGTATCAAGCTCGTATCGTCAATGGGGTGTCGGCGCGCGTGAGGGCGCTGGCGCATGAACGCGCGCGAATGCATTCCTTCGTCGTCGCGCATCCGCTCGGCAAAGTCCTCGAACGGTATCACCACAAAGCTCGGCTCGCCGTCTTCCACAATGACGATACCTCTTTTTACCCGCGCAAGTAATTTTTTGATGTCGTGAAACATGCTTTACTTTACCTTCCCCGCAATGATATCATCGGCGACGTTCTTGGGAACTTCTTCATAGTGGGAAAACTCCATGCTGTAGGATGCCCGCCCCTCCGTCATGGAACGCAGCTGCGTGGAGTACCCGAACATCTTTGCAAGCGGGACTTTTGCCGTGATCACTTTCACATTGCCGCGGTCTTCCATGCTCTCTATTTTCCCGCGTTTCGCGTTCAGGTCGCCCGTCACGTCACCCATGAACTGGGCCGGCGTGATGGAAGCGACTTTCATGACGGGCTCCAAAATAATGGGGTTCGCCTTTTTCACGCAGTCCTGGACCGCCATGGAACCGGCGATCTTGAACGCCGCCTCGGATGAGTCCACCTCATGGTATGAGCCGTCGTAAATGGTAACACGAATGTCCTTCAAGGGATATCCGGCAACAACACCACGGTCGAGTGCCTCTTTAACTCCCTTTTCAACCGCCGGCACGTACTCCTGCGGCACCGCGCCGCCTTTCAGCTCGTTTTCAAATTCAAAGCCGGTCCCGCGTTCGAGCGGCTCCACGCGCAACCGGACATGGCCGTATTGCCCGCGACCGCCGGATTGGCGGATGTATTTCCCTTCTCCTTCCGCCGTTTTTTTGATGGTTTCTCGGTAGGCGACCTGCGGCGTGCCGACGTTTGCGGAAACACCGAACTCGCGGAACATTCTGTCCACCAAAATCTCAAGGTGCAACTCGCCCATGCCGGAGATAATGGTTTCGGCGGTTTCCTGGTCAACGCGGATGCGGAATGTCGGATCCTCCTCGCTCAACCGCCGCAGCGCAAGACCCATCTTTTCCTGGTCGGCTTTTGTTTTCGGTTCAATACGAATGGAAATAACCGGGTCGGGAAACGTGATCTGCTCCAAAATGATGGGGTTGTCTTCGTCGCACAGCGTATCGCCGGTCGTCGTGTTCTTCAAACCGACCGCGGCGGCGATCTCTCCCGAGAATACTTCATCCACTTCCTCGCGCTGATTGGCATGCAGGCGCAGAATGCGACTTATCCGTTCTTTCTCTTGTTTGGTTGAATTGTACACATACGAACCTTTGGAAAGTTTGCCCGAGTAGATGCGGAAAAACGCAAGCGAACCGACGAACGGGTCGGATGCGATCTTAAACGCCAGGGCAGCGAACGGTTCGGCATCGCTGGGCGTGCGAAACGCTTCCGCCTTCGTTCCCGGAACGATACCTTTCACCGCGCCGCGGTCAAGCGGCGAAGGAAGATAATCAATAATGGCGTCAAGTACCAGCTGAACGCCCTTATTTTTGAGCGCCGATCCGCATAAAACAGGGTTCAGAACGCCCGCAACGGTTGATTTTCGCAGAGATTGTTTGATGTCCGCCACGGAAATTTCTTCGCCGTTTAGGTACCGCTCCACCAGCGCATCGTCTTCGGACGCAATGCGTTCTATCATGTCGTCGCGATATTTTTTCGCGCGCTCTTTTTCCGCTGCGGGAATCTCCGCGGTGACAATGCGTTCGCCATGTTCTCCTTCAAACGAAATGAATTTCTGCGTGATCAGATCAATGACGCCGGAAAATTTATCCTCCTCACCGACCGGTATCTGAATAGGAACCGCTTTGGGATTGAGCCGTTCGTGAATGGAAGCGACATCTTTTTCCCAATTCGCGCCGGTGCGGTCAAGCTTATTGATAAAACAAATGCGCGGAACATTGTACTTGTCCGCCTGATGCCACACCGTTTCCGACTGGGGCTCCACGCCGGCAACACCGTCAAACACCACCACGCCGCCGTCGAGCACCCGTAAACTTCGTTCCACTTCCACGGTGAAATCAACATGCCCCGGCGTGTCGATCAGATTGAAACGATGCTCCGCTTCCTTATTCCCTTTTTCGTGCGTCGGGATCCAAAAACAGGTTGTTGCGGCGGCAGTGATGGTAATGCCGCGTTCCTGCTCCTGCTCCATCCAGTCCATGATGGCAGTTCCCTCATGCACTTCTCCGATCTTGTACGAAACTCCCGTATAAAAAAGAACCCGTTCTGAAACGGTCGTTTTCCCAGCATCAATATGTGCGATGATGCCAAAGTCACGAACTTTTTCAAGAGGGTATGCGCGAGACATACAACAATTACCAAGAGAAATGCGCGAACGCGCGGTTTGCCTCCGCCATTCTGTGCGTATCCTGCTTTTTCTTAATAGCGGACCCTTCGTTCTTTGCCGCCGAGATCAGTTCTTCGGCGAGCTTTTCCGCCATGGACTTCCCTTTTTTTCCGCGGGCAGCGGCCAAGATCCACCGGAATGCAAGCGCGAAGCGCCGTTCGCCGCGCACCTCGCGCGGCACCTGATAATTGGCGCCTCCGATCCGTTTTGACTTCAACTCGATCGCGGGCAGCACATTGCGCATTGCCAGGTCAAACGTTTCGAGAGGATCCTTCTGTGTCTCTTTCGCGATCATATCAAATGCGCCATATACGATCCGCTCGGCAACACTTTTTTTGCCGTCTTTCATGACGACATTGATAAGTTTCGTCACCACCGGGTTACTGAACTTGTAATCCGGCTCGACTTCCCTTTTATATTTTTGTTTTCTGCGCATTTCCTTATTATTTCCTTATTCTTAAAAATACTACGCCTTCTTTTCCTTTTTCACCCCGTATTTTGAACGGCCGCGTTTCCGCTTCTCAACACCTGACGTATCAAGTACTCCGCGCACTACATGGTATCGGACGCCGGGCAAGTCTTTCACCCTTCCCCCGCGCACCACAACCACCGAGTGTTCCTGCAGATTATGCCCTTCTCCGCCGATGTATGCCGTCACTTCCGTGCCGTCCGTCAAGCGGACGCGCGCCACCTTTCGCAGGGCAGAGTTCGGTTTTTTTGGCGTAATGGTCTTGACAACCGTGCACACCCCGCGTTTAAAGGGCGATTGGTAATGGATCGGCCTGTTTTTGAGTATATTAAAACCCCTTCCGAGCACCGGGGATTTTGACTTTGCCACAACCCTCTTTCGTTTTCTTTTTATCAGCTGGTTTACCGTCGGCATATAAAAACTACTAAAACTATTTGAAAATGAAAAAGCGCAACGCGCTTCATTCAAAGATATCAGATAAAACATGTAAAGTCAACACCCTCGCCTTTGACAATACCTCATTGAATGCTGGGTTGACATGTGAAAGGCAGTGCAGTACCATTGCATCCGTCTTTGCTCTTTACCATCGCCGCAAACAACCATCAACCCGGGAGGAAGAATGGGAAACAAAAAAAGTGACGTTACGCTCGGCGAAATCCTACGGATTTACCGCATGCCTATGAGTTTGCGGCTGCTGTTTCTCATGACTGCCATCAGCTTAACGATCGGGTATGTTTTCAACCTCGCCCAAATTATGGTTCACCACCACGACAATAACGGTGGCGGTTTCCTTGGGGTTTCTCCGGAAAGTATCCGCGCAGCATACTATGGTAAAAGGGACGCAAGTACGCTAGAGCTCAAACTGGATGGTGCCATGGGCCGATATGTAACGCCCGAAGAAAAGTCGGCTATCATTTTCTGGATCAGAAACGGCAGTAACGAAGAGTTGTATCATACCCAGGTTAGGGACATGTTCGAAAGAAACTGCGTTCTTTGTCATAGTGCACATTCATTCCGCTCACTCGCCTCATTTGAAGATGTGAAAAAGGTCACTCAAATCAACAGGGGTATGGGGTTGGAAACTCTCGTCAGGGTTTCTCATATTCATTTCAATGGCATGACCGCTCTTTTTTTTATGTCAGGGCTTATCACGTGCTTTGCCAGCATCAGAGTCGGCGGATGGCGTTGGGTGAAATGGGTCGTCATCGTATTACCGATGGCAGCGATGATCGCGGACATCCTTTCGTGAAACATCGCCAGAACGCATGAAAATGGCATTTATATCGTCATGGCGAGTGGAGCTCTGATGACTGCCGCATTCTTCACTCAAATGGGTATATCGATCTATCAACTGGTCTATAGCTTCTTCAGAAAAGAAGCCTGACCACTCTGTAAACAAGGGGAGATGCTTTGAGCATCTCCCCTTTTATAAAAGCGTTCTTTAAAATCCTCCGCACGGCTAAAATGCATTACCCGTAATCGCCCAAAAGAGAAAATAGATGATGGGCAGGATAAGGGTAAATCCGAAAAAGATGAACAGTAAAAGCACGATCAGCCCGTTTTGCTCAAACATGCGCTGAAACCCCTCCGCCCGTTCCCCCAGCGCCGAAAAAAGAAGTTTGGAACCGTCCAGAGGCGGAATGGGAACCAAGTTGAACACGGCAAGCAAAATATTGATGAATACGACGATCTCAAGCATTGCAACAAAAAATGGGTCTGGAATTGAGGCGAAACGGATGATAAGTCCCAGAACCAACGCAACCGCAAGATTAGCCGCTGGTCCGGCCAGCGCGATCCACGCCGACCCCCAGCGCGGGTCTTTAAGGTTTGCCGGGTTATACGGCACCGGCTTTGCCCAGCCGAAGATAAACCCGACTTTGGACAAATACAGCAACACCGGAAGGATGATCGACCCGAACAGTTCAAGATGTTTGACAGGATTAAGCGTGAGCCGCCCAAGGTCTTTTGCCGTCGGGTCACCCAGGTGATTTGCCACCGCCCCATGCGATACTTCATGAATGACGGCAGAAAATATAAGGACGACGATCTGGAAAATAGCAAGTTGGAGTTCACCCATACGATTATCATACCAGACTCTTGCGTATTATTGAAGAATGTGATACTATTGCCCTCATTAAATAACTTTACCGGAATAGTATGCCGAGAATGTGCCAAAACTGCGGCAAGACATCAGTACTTGTTACTATCCGCAGAAAATTGAGAGGAAAATATAATCCGACAACCAAAAAAAGGAGATATCCCAATCTCCAATGGACGGTCATTGCCGGTAAACATCTGAAAGCATGTACCACCTGCATGCGCACGGCGGCGAAAACGAAGTAACGCTCCTCATCACCCTCGGCACAAACCAAGGGTGTTTTTGTGTTATGATGACAATACTTTCTGCTTACAAGCTCAATGGGTTTACCCGCCATAGCTTATTCAGTAAGCGAAGGCGGGCCATCGTATAGTGGTAGTACGCAAGGCTGGGGGTCTTGTAGTCTGGGTTCGATTCCCAGTGGCCCGACATATTATGCGACACTTCTTTTTTCTTCTTATCGTCTCTGTACTCATAAGCATTGTCGGTGTTGCAGTATATAAAGACGCTGCGGTGCGGAACAGCCAGATACAGCCGCCGTCCCAGCCGTTGCCGCGGGAGGCGTATCAAAACGTGCGCGATTTTTTTGTCGCCATCGTTAAAAACCAAGATCCAAAAATCGCGCTCCAACAGCTTCAGGAACAGACCACAACGAACGATTCTCTTCTGCGCTCGTGCCATATGCTGACGCATGACATCGGCCACGCGGCGTACGAAAAATATAAAGATTTTGCGGCGGCCATCGCCTATCAAAACGATATCTGTAATTCCGGCTATCTGCATGGCGTTATTGAAAGCCACTTTTCAACCAGTGCTGATTTCTCTCAAGCCGTGAAAACCGTGTGCAACAAGTATCCCAAAGAAAAGTTTTTGAGCTGGGAATGCTACCACGGCGTGGGGCATGGCCTCATGTTTTACACCGACAACGACCTGCCCCGCTCGCTCGCGCTGTGCGACGCGTATGATACCGACTTTGCGAAAGGCAACTGCGCAAACGGCGTCTTCATGGAAAATTTCAACAGCGACGCAAAAATGCATCCGTCGAAATTCCTTAAGCCCGACGACCCCTTCTACCCGTGCCAGGAACAAACGCCAAACCAAAAAGGAAACTGCTACTTTTACGCTCCCGAATATTATCTGCATCTTCACCCCAACGACTACGCCGGCGCCCTGCGCTGGTGCAAAACGGCCGAGCTTCCTTTCCAACAAACCTGCGCCGCAAACGTCGGCGGCAACACGATAATACAAAATATCCACAACCCGAAATTCGCGGAAGCGGTGTGCATGGCCAGTTCTCCAGAACAAAAAATCCCTTGCATTGAAGGTATGGTCGGCCTTTACATTAATCACCATGGCTCCCTGGAACCGGCACGGACCTTATGCGAACAGCTGGAACCGCACAACCAACAAACCTGCCGCATTGTCATTGAATCGAACTCCGGGTTGTTTACAAACGAAGCAAAAGACAGATCATGAAAACTATCATTGCGAGCCCGTCGTTTTTTATCGGCAAGCAAAAAGAGAAAGGGGTTATCTCGTTCGGCAGCGGCCAGCCTGACCTCCCGCCGCCTCGGGAAGTGTACCGGGCGCTGAAAAATGCGCCAGTGGCATTTCAGTACGGGCTCATTCAAGGCGAAGAGCGCCTGCGAAAACGGCTTGCCAAAAAATATCCGCAGTCTTCCGCCGACAATTTCGTCATCACCAACGGCGGGTCGGAAGCGCTTGATCTGGTGTTCCGCGTTCTGGGACGCGCGGGAAAGTCAAAAAAAGTTCTCCTGCCAAAACCATTTTACTACTCATACCCGTCCATCATTCAGTTTGCGGGGATGACACCGGTATACACAAAACTCAAAGACGGGCGTCTTGACGCTGCCGATGTCCGGAAAAAAATACGGGGATGCGCCGCCATACTCATTAACTCCCCGTCCAACCCAACAGGTCGCGTTGAGTCCGTCGCGACGCTTCGGGAGATCGAGCGGCTCACCAAAAAATTCGGGGTCGCCGTCGTTTCGGACGAGGTATACAAAGACCTTATTTACGAAAGGGAATATTACGCCATCAAGGGAAGCCACGTCATTACCGTCAACTCATTCTCCAAAACATACGCCATGTGCGGCCTGCGCGTCGGATATCTGTACTCCCCAGACGCCGCATTCGTGCAAAAGACCGTTGAAATGAAGGTGCACACGTCCATGAACACCAACTCGCTCGCGCAGGAAATGGCGCTGGCCGCGCTTGCGGCTCCCGCTTCGTACATCAAACGCCAAAAGAACATCTGGCGGAAGCGGCGAGATATTATTTACGACGGCTTACAGAACTTGGGATTTTCCGTATGGAAACCGGAGGGGGCGTTCTATGTTTTTCCGAAAGTGAACGATCCCTCACGAGTGGTAAGCGACCTCTACTTCAAACACAAGGTCATTGTGTACGACGGCACCTGGTTTGGCGACTCGCATCGCATCCGCATGAGCTATGCGCTTGACGAGGCAAAAATACGCGAGGGACTGCGCCGCATTGCGCAATACCTTACCGCGCATCCCGATGTGCTCTAACGTAGGATTATAGTAAAGGGCGCTACATCTGTAGCGCCCTTTTTGAGCGATTTTTTATCGCAAACCGGGAAATGCGAGATATGGATTCCCTCCTGTGGTATCCCCTTCCAACGGCCTGTCCAGCATCCTCGCCATCCGATACAAAATTTTCTGGCGGAACGGTTGCATTTTTGCAAACCACCCCATAACTTCATCATTCCCTACCAAAACATCGAGCTGGTAACGGTCTTTCTCGCCCAAATGATCTCTGAATGTTTTTCCGTACTGTAGCACAAGATCCCGCTCGCCATCCGGCGTGCTCACCAACATGGGTTGTTTTTCCTGCAATACATGCTCTCCCTCCCAAGAGAGCTCCCCGGTGTAGTAAGCGAGGTTGCCACCGATCGGAATGGTGCACAGGTTCTCTGCAACACTGAATATGAGCATCTCCCCGGAAAGAACTCCCAGGCTGAGATGCTCATATGTTTTTGAAAAACGGTCATCATCCTGAGGAGGTAACATACTGCATAAACGGAATTTCGCCTCTTTTTCACGCGCCTCTGCCATAAGCACAAACTGCCCAGCCTTCCCGGCAAGACGTTCCTGGAGGTCGCGGTACACTCCTTCGCATTCCTTATTTTGTTTGCCGTATCGCATGATGACGAAATCTTTTATCCGGTCGTCGGTGCTTTTTCCCGACCGAATGGCCTCGCGCACCTCCTCCCACCCCTGCGAAACGCTTTTTGTAAATTCTTTCTTTTCCTCCTCAAGTTGTTGAATCCGGCCTTCCAATACTTTCAACCGGCCTATCACATCAGTAATGGAATTGCTTCCCATGGCTCCCTCCTCTGTTTATATTCACCTGTTAATGACCAAAATCCGTTGCGGCTTTAATATATAAACAAAGCGCTGGTATGTCAACAAAACCCGCCACAATAAACGTAACGGAAAAGGAAATGCCGGCGGATGTTGGTTCCCTGCCGGCATTAGAGGTGCTTCTTACGGCGAAAAAAAATTCCGATGGCGGAAACAGCGGCATGATAGCGCTCCGTGATCGTTGCCATAATGCTCGTCGTCTTCCGAACTTCGTTCGTCAACTCCTCCGCTTGCTCTTTTATTTTCTCTTTTTCGTCATCCCACTCGATAATCTCTGCAAGCGGCTTCACGACATGTTCCTCAAAATCATCCGACCGCACCATATAGCGGAACACATCGTGTTCCGGCACACGGCGCGTGATCTTAAGGTAACGCACGACCTCTTTGACCTTCTTTTTGACATCTTTGAGGCTTTGCTTGCGCCGCATAGAAGCCACCACCTCCTTTTTAAGGTTCAAATGTAAACGCCCCCAGTATACGGCAATTGACTTTATAAGGAAAGAGGGATATGGTACACGCGAAAAAGCCGGATTGGCCGGCTTCCGAAAGCTGTTTGACAACTTAATTAAGAGGAGGTGATGACGTGAGCGCAAGAAATTTCCGGAGCATACTTGAAAGCGGCTGGAACCTCGGTAACTTTGTCTGCATCGGCTTGGACAGTAATTACGAAAGGATTCCAAACCACTTATTTCATGGCGGCCCACTGGCCACCATACGCGGGTTCAACTGCGGCATCATTGCCAAGACACACGATGTAGTATGTGCATACAAAATAAACCTCGCCTTCTTTCTTGCTCAAGGACACGAGGGTATATTGGCTCTCAAATACACCATTGAGTACATCCGGGCTCTGAACCCGAAGTGCCTAACCATCCTGGATGGTAAATGGGGAGACACACCAGAAACAAATATTCAATACGCCAAAGCGGCATTTGAATACTTCAGAGCAGATGCCATCACTATCAATCCTTATGTAGGAGGCGGCATGCAAACCTTTGCCCCATTCCTTGAGTATCGAAATA
>JBBTXL010000054.1:0-3634 GCA_038062295.1 Patescibacteria group bacterium | reverse complement strand
CATACAGAATGCTTTGGCGGATGCGGCGGACGAGCTAAACTCTAAAAAAGAGGGTGTGGATGGTGGCGAGGCGATGACCGAGAATTTCTTTGGCGCGGAACAGGTGGTGCACATACGCTTTGGTGTAGTGCGTGCAGGTGTAACAAGCGCAGTCCCACTCGGGCGGTTCAAATAGTTCCTTGTTTCCTGCGTTAAAGATATCATGGCGCCCATGTTTGGTGAGTAATGTCCCGTTGCGTGCAATGCGCGTGGGTTGCACACAGTCAAACAGGTCTATCCCCTGTTCAATGCCTTCAAAAATATCTTCCACTTCGCCGATGCCGAGTAAATGACGCGGTTTATCTTCGGGTAATATACGATTCACGAGTGCCACAACATTCACAATGTCGTCCTTCACATACGAGCCACCGATGCCAAACCCGTCAAATGGCAGTGCCGCAATGAACTGTGCGCTGTGCTCACGGAGATCGTGGTACCGCCCACCCTGCACGATACCCAAAAGCGCCTGGTCATTTCGTTTTTTTGCGGCAAGCGAACGCTCCGCCCACGCGTGTGTACGCGAAAGCGCCTGTTCCATATATACACGCGGCGCACGCGGTGAGGTCGGCTCGTCAAACGAGAAAATAATATCGGCGCCGATGTTCTCCTGAATAGCAATGGATTTCTCCGGCGTCAAACGGTGCTCCGTTCCGTCAATATGCGAACGGAATGTTACGCCATCCTCATCAATACGCATCAACTGCGTGTGCTCGGTATGATGCTCGTCGTTTCCCTGTGCTTCCTCGGCGTCTCCCTTTGCGATCTTCGTCACTCCCCTTTTATATGCACTCCCCAGCGAAAACACTTGAAATCCGCCCGAGTCGGTCATGGTCGGCCCATGAAAATTCATGAATTTCCCCAGGCCGCCGGCTTTGGCAATCGTTGCGTCGCCCGGCTGTAAATATAAATGGTAGGTGTTGGCAAGCACAACCTGCGCACCAAGCTCCCACAATTCTTCGGGACTCAACGCTTTGACCGTCGCGAGCGTTCCCACCGGCGCGAACGCCGGCGTTTCCACATTCCCATGCGGCGTCGTCAAAACCCCCGCCCGCCCCAGGCCATTTTCCAGTTTTTTTTCTATGGTAAAGCGAATGGATGACATGTTGGTAACCCGGGAAGTACCTCGCTTTGAAAACCGTCTCGCAGAACGAGCGGGCATGGTGCCCCACGGGGTGAGCATCTGGGGAACCGGTCGTTGCCACGCTCCAGCGGCGTGTCCCAACGCTTATCTCTCGGAGCAAAAATTTTCTTTCAGAAAAACCAAGCTTTTTGCTCCTGCGAGATATTCCCCAGCTCCCCACCCCCGTGGGGCGAGCGAGGACGAGAGCGAGCACACATTCCACGCTAGGGGATGTGATAGCGTGTTTTCAAAGCGAGGTACTTCCTGGGTTTAAGCTTGATCACGAAACTTTTTCATGAACGCGATATCATCGGCAACTGTATCATGCTCGGTCTCCAAAATAAAGTTGTACTTCTGCAGGCGCGGTTCCCGGGCGATCGCCTCAAACCCCGCAAGCCCGATATGCCCGTCGCCCAAATGCTCGTGCCGGTCCTTTTTCTCCCCAAGCGCCACCTTTGAATCGTTCAAGTGAAACATACGCAAGTGCTGGAACCCGACAATACGGTCAAATTCGTCAAACACCTTTTTCACGCCCTCTGCTGTGCGCAAGTCGTATCCCGCCGCAAACATATGCTGGGTGTCCAAACAGATCCCCACGCGGTATCCTTTGAGATATTCCAAAAAATATGCGAGCGACTCAAAAGTACCACCAACAATTCTTCCTGCGCCGGCAGATATTTCTATAAGAAGTTCCGTAGCGCGCTCTTTCTCCAAAACCTTTTTTAGCCCGTCGCCAACCATTATGTATGCCGTATCATCGTCATGGTCTTTGGCCGACCCTAAATGCGTCATGACGTATTTCGCGCCAAGCTCGCTCCCCCGTTCCAGTTCCTCGGTAATAATGCGTACCGACCCCTCACGAATGCGCTGCTCCGCCGACGCAAGGTTCAAAATATACGGGGTGTGGATGTAAAACTCTTTTTGATTATGCGTGCGCATGTTCTCATGCAGACGCTCGACCAAGCCCGCATCGATCTTTGTCGGGGTGCCGCCCTGCGGCGGGCGCGAGAATATCTGAAATACCTCGCAGCCAAACGCGGCAGCGCGCTCCGGCGCCTTATCTATTCCTCCCGCTATGGATACATGAGCACCAATTAACATATCAAAAATAGATTCTTTGCAGCCACCGTATAATATCATCCATCAGTTTTGGATTGGCCGCAAACATATCCGTCCCATGTTCCTTCCCGTCAACAACGGAAAGTTTTTTGTTTCGTGAAGGCAGGATGGTAAATAACGCTTCCGCCATGTCAGCACATGAACTTCCTGATCTGCTTATATCGCCTCTGGCCGCAGAAAGAAAAACAGCTTGTGTGTGCGCAAGGCCCTGTACAAGCGGCTCTGTTTTTATCCCGCGATAATCAAGCCCGGGAGATAGAAGAACGGATGCGGAAACTTCCTTGTGTTCTGCCTGAAACTGCAACGCAAGATTCGCGCCGATGGACGCTCCCGCAAACGCGATGCGCGAAAGCGGAATTCCGCGCGATATGAAAAAATCTACTGCCGCCGCAACATCGCGCGTCTTCTCTTGGTGCTCCATATCACTGAACGTGCGGTAGTCTAGAACTTCCTCGCCTTTATGCACCGATGAGCCGTGTCCCCGCAGGTCGATCGCAAGCGACCCAAACCCCACACTCCAAAGCTTCTCCTGAAACACCCGCCATGATTCTTTCGTTGCGGGCATCATATGCAGCACGATCACCACCGGACTGTGTGCGGGCACACTCCGGTAACATCCGTGGATCGTAACACCATCAGATGTCCGAAATTCAATGTCCTCCATCATGCGTTCCATATTCCTCCTGTCGCATAATGCGCACCGCATTCCAGAACGCGACACCAATAACCGCCGCCGACCACAGTGCCGCTCCCGCTGCTCCGACAAAGCCCGAAAGCACCAGCGCGAAACCAACACTATTGGCCGCAACGGCAAGCAACGATCCGTTGCGCGCCAGCCGCACGGCGCGCCGAGCAAGCGTAATCGCCTGCGGAATACGGCCGAAGTCGCTGCCTAAAAATACCGTTTCTCCCGCCGCAAACGCCGCCCGTTTGTCGTCGGCGCGCATCACGATCCCGACATCGGCGCTCGAAAGAAAACCGGCATCATAGACACCATCCCCCAGTAATAACACGCGCTCGCCGGGCTGTGCGCACGCGCGCAACTGCGCACCCTGGTCCGTATCGGAAAATCCTCCCAAACATACTGTAACGCCGAGTTCTTTCCCCGCGCGTTCCGCTTCGTTCTGGGTATGGTAATCGGCAAGTACCGCGCTTCGCACACCCATATCTTTCAGCTGTGCAACGGCACCCTGCATGGATATCAATGCCACGTCGGCAAATGAAACAACCCCTGCGATCTTATGGTCCCGTGCGACCGCGCACACCACCATGCCACGCTGCGCTTCCGCGGCTGCATAGTTCTTCACTTCTTCCTGAATATGCACATTATGCGCCGCGACAAAACCGATATTCCCC
>JBBTXL010000053.1:0-6711 GCA_038062295.1 Patescibacteria group bacterium | reverse complement strand
CAATTCCTGCGGATGCAAGCCGAAAGGATCCCACCGCCAGCCCGATACAAAAAATATTGTTTCGGAATTCATACGTTTCAAAAAATGAGCATAAAACCCATGTATATAAAAAAAAGTGAAACAAACGGCAGCACCATCCAGAACATAATACATGCGGCGCCAATGGCGCCGACCACCACCGCAATCGCGCATCCCATGATGATAAAAAAGGTCCGCAGGATCATGCCAATAACGCGCGACATCAGGTTGCCGAAAAAGGCCTGAAATATCATCGCAAAGTCAAGTTGTTTTGGGTACCCGTACCAATACCGGTGCCACGGGTCAACGAATGTCCGCACCAAGAGCGGGACGGAAAACAACCGCAACACCGTCCGTACAAAAAAGAGCCACGCCGCGACCGCATGCATGGTGGACTCGTAAAAAAGCCAAATAAAAAAAAGGAGGATGGTATTGGTGTGATGGCGCGCACCCGGGAGCGTCTGTTGATCCATACTCGTCATTTTACCAAAAAATCCCGCAAGCGACAAACAAAACAAGCTTTTTCGTCCGCTCTTTACCCCTCACACATGATACTCTATGACACTTATTGACACATTATGGTTCTATTTGGTATTATAGTATACGTATGGACCAGGAAGTAAAACAAAACGGCATTTATACGACGACGGAAACGCAAAAGCTGCTCAAGGTCAGCGGTAGTACCATGAAGCGTCTTTTGAAAAAGGGGCTGATTCGCGCCAATAAGGTTGGGCGACAGTACCGCATACTCGGAAAAGAGATCCTGCGGCTGGTATCCCCGGAAGTGGAAAAAGAAGCAACGAAATCATATCTGACGCTCAAGAAAAAAGTCGTGGAAAAGATCAACCGGTGGTAAAACCCATTATGGAAACCGTTCTCAAACCGAAAAAACCGTTGAGCTGGGACGATGCGCGGGAGTTCTGGCGCTATCGCGAGCTGCTGTACTTTTTCACCTGGCGCGACCTGAAAGTGCGCTATAAACAAACGGCTATTGGCGTTGCGTGGGCGATATTGCAGCCGTTCATCACGATGGTGGTATTCACCATTTTTTTCGGAAAGCTGCTCAATATTCCTTCGGACAACATCCCCTACCCAATTTTTGTGTACATCGGACTCTTGTTCTGGCAGTTTTTTTCAACGGCCTTGTCGGAAACCAGCAACTCGCTCATCAACAACCAAGCCATCATCACAAAGATTTACTTCCCGCGACTCATCCTTCCGGTGTCCATCGTACTGACAAAACTTGTAGACTTTTTCATCGCCACCGTCGTGCTTGCCGGACTTATGGTGTATTACAGCTGGGCACCGCATCTCCTGGGTATTGTGCTGGTGCCGTTGTTGTTATTTATCACCTTCATGGCGGCAACGGGCGCCGGCCTGCTGCTTGCGTCCATAAACGTGAAATACCGCGACGTGCGCTATGCGCTTCCCTTTTTCATACAACTCTTGCTGTTTGTCACGCCTGTTATTTACCCCGCCAGCATCGCAGGAAGCTACGCGTGGCTCCTGGCGTTGAACCCCATGACGGGCGTCATCCAAACTGCGCGGGGGTCGCTCCTTGGCACCGAACCCATCAACTGGCTCTTGTTGGGAGTTTCTTGCGCGACAATGTTCGTATTGTTTGTTGTTGGCGTACTCATGTTTAAAAAAGTTGAGCGCTATTTCGCCGACATCGTATAATATATGGAACCGATAATAGAAATAAAGAGCCTCGGAAAGAAGTATCTCATCTCCCACCGCGAGGGAGGATATGTCGCTCTGCGCGATGTACTGACCAACATCGCCAAAAGTCCATTGTGGTTCGCCAAACAAAAGGCAAAACAGATGATGGGCACAGAAACCAAGGAGGACTTTTGGGCGCTCAAAGACATTAACTTCACCGTACAACAGGGAGAGGTGGTCGGCATCATCGGCGCCAACGGAGCCGGCAAGTCAACGCTGTTAAAAATTCTTTCAAAGATCACGCCACCCACCGAAGGAGAAATTGTGCTGCGCGGACGCGTCGCTTCCCTTTTGGAGGTTGGCACCGGCTTTCATCCGGAACTCACGGGCAGGGAAAATATTTTTTTAAACGGCGCCATTCTGGGCATGTCCAAGAAAGAGATCGCGGGAAAGTTTGACGATATCGTCGCGTTCTCGGGCGTGGAAAAGTTTTTGGATACGCCAGTCAAGCGTTTTTCGTCTGGCATGTACGTGCGGCTGGCGTTCTCCGTCGCTGCGCACATGGATCCGGACATTCTGGTGGTGGACGAAGTGCTTGCGGTGGGTGACGCCGAATTTCAGAAAAAGTGCCTCGGGAAAATGGATGAGGTCACCAAAACCAAAGGACGCACAGTACTTTTTGTGAGCCACAACATGTCGGCCATCCAGGCGCTGTGCAAACGCGTCGTGCTGTTGGAAGCGGGCAAAATAAAAGCCATCGGCAACACGAACGAGGTTATTGGCATCTATCTCAAAAACAATCCGCTCACGCACGAAGGAGCAATGCTGCGCTCGCGTACCGACCGCAAGGGCCGCGGTACCGTGAGGTTGACCTCTTTTTTTGTGGAAAGCAATGGCATGCGTGTGAGTGAACTTGCAACGGGCGGACACTATACCTTTTGCTTTGGGTACGAAACCGCAGACGGCAAACCGGCAAAAGACTTGAGTGTTGCTTCGGCAATAACCACCGATACTGGAGCGGAACTCTCGCTCAACTGGGGACGATACACCAAACAGGATGCGAACGATGCGCCCGCGCACGGTATCATCCGGTGCGAGATACGCCAAAAATTCCCCTTTGCGTCCGGCATGTACCACATCTCGGCGAATTTATTCAGTGCAGATGAAGTGGAAGACTATATTAAAAATCTCGGAGTATTTGAAGTGAAAGAAGGTGATTTTTATGGTACCGGTATCCTTATTAAACATAGCCCAGTGCACCTGGAACAAAACTGGACCATTACCGCAACCTAACATGCATCAAGAAGAACAATTCGCCGTTCCCATTCTCATCATGGCGTTCAACCGGGCGAACATCACCCAGCGGGTGTTTGATGAGATAAAAAAAGTAAAGCCGAAGCAACTGTTCTTTGCCGTGGACGGCCCGCGCAACGACCGGCCCGGAGAAGACGCACTCTGCCAGGCAACCCGTGACATCGTGAAGCAGGTAGATTGGGACTGCGAAGTAAAAACACTGTTCCCTGAAAAAAATGCCGGAATACAAGGGATACGCTCCGGCCCAACCGTGGCGTTACAGTGGTTCTTCGAGCAGGTGGAAGAAGGTATCATCTTTGAAGACGACTGCCTCCCCCATCCGTCATTTTTTCAATTCTGCAGCGAGATGCTCGAATACTACAAAGACGATGAAAGAGTGATGCACATCAGCGGCAACAACTTCCAGTTCGGCAGAAAGCGTGGCGATGCCAGTTACTACTTCTCCATCTACCCCAGCACGTGGGGATGGGCGACGTGGCGGCGGGCATGGAACCATTTTGATGCGTCGCTTGCAAGCTTTCCCACATTCAGAGATGGACATACGATCGCAAAGATCACTGCTGAAAAAGACGCGCAGAACGTATGGTTAGATACGTTCAGAAAAGAGTACTACGGCGAATGGAAAACATGGGACTATGAATGGGTGTACGCCATCTGGTCGCGGGGTGGACTTGCCGTGATCCCCAATGTTAACCTCGTCTCCAATATTGGCTTTGGGACCCAGGCAACACATAATTTTTCTCCCGATAATATCTTTGCCAATATCCCGACGGAAGAAATGAAATTTCCTTTAACGCATCCGAAAGAAATTATGCCTGATACGGAAGCGGACCAACTTATATTTGCCACAACGTTCGCAAGTAAAAAACCTTTCTTAAGAAAAATAAAGGACCATGTCTTAAATAAAATGTCCCGAAAAACGAAAAACGTGCTGAAAGCGATCCTGCGTTACCCCGCTACGATGCGGGAGTCGGTTTTCTTTAAAAAACTCTCTGCGAAATACCGTGATTACTCTATGATCCCCCAAGATACATTCGTGGAAAACCTTCGACTCGCGCACTCCTTTTCGCATATCAAGGGAAGCGTTGTTGAGTGCGGTGTATGGCGTGGCGGCATGATCGCCGCCATGGCAGAAATGCTGGGCGGCAACCGTGCATATTATCTTTTTGACAGTTTCGAAGGACTCCCTCCCGCTCAAAACATTGATGGGTACCGCGCACGAGCGTGGCAAAATGATACTACATCAAAAATATATTTTGATAATTGCAAAGCAGAAGCGGCATTCGCGCAAAAAGCCATGGCAATGTCCGGAACAAAGAACTCGCATATCGTACCGGGATGGTTCGCCAATACTTTGAAAGGTTTCAAGCCGGACGGGCATATTGCAATACTGCGACTTGATGGCGATTGGTATGAATCAACAATGCAGTGCCTAGAGGGACTGTACCGCTACGTGGCGCCGGGCGGCGTTATCATTATTGACGACTACTATATGTGGGCTGGGTGCGCCAAAGCAGTGCATGATTTTTTGTCCCGGAGTCAGTCGTCCGATACTATACATACCAGCCGGGGTGGTGTGTGCTATATCGTCAAACAACCATCATGAATGTAACAAGCCCGCTTACCGGTTCTTCGAATGTGATCAGGGAACGTGAAGTCCCTACAGATTTCATTATCAAAGAATACCAGAAACAGCTGGGGGTTGACGTGCGTCGTTTTTTTGCGGGGCTGGACAAAGTGGTGCTGTACCGATGCGAAGATTCCGGTTACCGGTTTTACCACCCCTTCACCGTTACCGGTGACAGCGCGTTCTACGAAACGCTGCAGCAGCACCCGTGGTACTACATGGATGAAAAGTGGGAACATCGGAAAGCGCTTGAAAGCATTGCGAACGGGCAAACCGTCCTTGAGGTGGGGTGCGCCCAAGGGGAATTCCTTACAGGGCTGCGCAATAAAGGGATAGATGGCACGGGACTCGAACTGAACGGACATGCCGCGAGCGTCGGCAGAAAAAAGGGACTAAACATCGCGGAAGAGTCGGTTCAGGACCATGCGCAAAAAAACAAGGAGTGGTATGATGTGGTGTGTTCGTTCCAGGTTGCCGAACATATTGCGGCTATTGGGGATTTTATCCGGGCGTCTCTAGATGCGCTCAAACCCGGCGGGAAATTCATCATAAGCGTTCCCAACAACGACTCGTTCGTCTTCACCACGCGGCCGGACGATCTCTTGAACATGCCCCCGCATCATGTGGGCTTATGGAACGTCAATTCCCTCATCAAGCTACAGCACTTCTTCCCGGTGCGCATTGAGGAGCTCTATATGGAACCCCTGCAATCGTACCATACTGCGTTCGCGCGTTCCGTCTTGGAAACGAATTTTCTGAACAAACTACAAAAAAAACATCTGGCATGGCTACCGTTCGTGCGAACGATCGGCAAACGTATGATCTTCATGAACATACATGCCATCCGTGAACATATCACCGGCCACACCATCATGGCAATTTACGCCAAACACTGATCATGAGCATCCGGCACCTCATCAATAAAAGAAATTTTCTTCGAGCCGCCTCCAGGGTGCTCTATGCCGTTGACCGATCGTCAAAGAAAGATTTTTACGCCTACTATCAAAAATACAAGGAGCACTACCTTGTCTGCCAAAGAGAACGGCGCGCCGGCACGGAATTCGTGATACCGGTATGGGCCACGCTAGTTACGGACATAGAAGATGATTTCATCAACCATTTTGATCACTCGTTCCTGAAACACCCGGTTATCCGTCGCACCATGTTTATGGACTACGGGGGAGCGCTGCAAGATCAGCAGCTTCAGTACCTTGAGAGCCAATGGGACAAAGAAGATCTGAAGCGCCTCCTGAAAGAAACGTCCGTCGGTAACCCGACCATCACGAATTTTACCTACCGAACGTCACATAATACCATTCACCACCTCCACCATCTCACAGCGTTCTCCGAAGAGATGCGCGTCAAACTGCACGATCTGAAACAAGTCGTTGAATGGGGCGGGGGGTACGGAAATCTCGCGCGGATATTCTTGAATATCAACCCCCACGCCACCTATGTCATGATAGATATCCCTGTTTTCGCTTTTCTACAGGCGGTATACCTTGCAACCATATTCGGAGACAGAAAGATACATCTGCTAACCCGTGTTGGTGACCAAATCAAGCCGGAATATATTAATATTATTCCGCTCAACAAGAATGTCCTGGAGCAACTAACCGTTACGCATACCGATCTTTTTGTGAGCACTTGGGCGTTGAGCGAATCGTCGCGCGAAGCGCAAACATTTGTCGAATCGCGCTCTTTCTTTAACGCCCGGTATCTGCTCATCGCCCATCAGGCAGCGTCAGAAGAAACACCCTATGCAGAAGAGGTGGCTAACCACCTTGGAAGCTATGCTGTGACATACCACCAAAAGATTCCCCTCCTCAAAAACAATTACTATCTGTTTGCCGCAAGAAAGTAACGAACTGCCATGCTAAAACAATCTTTGCACTATATTGCACATCTTATTACCGGAAAACGGCGACATCAGCCCTTCTTTGAGCGCCTCCACCGATTTTCGCTCAAAGGAATGAACATTGGTGAAGGAGCTTTGTTTGCGGATGATGGCGAGTTGGCAGCGCTGCGACATGTGAGAACCATGCTTGAGAAAAGCGAGGGGCCCTATATCGTTTTTGACGTGGGCGCCA
>JBBTXL010000052.1:0-15263 GCA_038062295.1 Patescibacteria group bacterium | reverse complement strand
AATCAAGCGCATCACGGAAAATACCATCACCGTCGCGTGGAAAACGAACACGCTGTCAACCTCCAACGTGCGGTACACGCCCTTTGACGACGACGCAACATTGCTGACTGCAGAAGGCAGAACGCAAGGCAAGCCGGACTTTGTGAAAGACCATGAGGTGACGGTGGGGAACTTGAAGTCAAACACGAACTTCCTCATCGAAATTTCAAGCGCTGACGTCGCGGGCGCGGTCGCTTCCACGGTGATCGGCACGGTACGCACCATTACGGACGTGAAAGCGCCGGTCATTTCCAAGGTACGTTCGGAAGCCACGCTCTTCCCCGGTAAGATAGAAAAGACGCAGGCGATCATTTATTGGGAAACGGACGAGTCGGCCTCCTCGCAGATCTTCTGGAAAGAAGGCGTCGCGCAGGGAGAGCTGAAAGAAGCGTCCCGGCTGGACAAAGAACTTACCACGAGCCATGTCTTTGTGCTCACCACGTTCAAGCCGGGTACGGTGTACCGGTTCCGCGTGGAGTCGGTTGATCCGGCGGGGAACAAGGCGGTTTCCACCGACTACACCATTCTGACGCCCAAGCGCGGCGAAACAGTGATCGACCTTATTATCAACAACTTCCAGGACATCTTCGGATTCTTGAGAAATATCCAGTAAAAAATACTGCACGCGCACAAAATCCCGAGGTTTGACCTCGGGATTTTGTTTTGGACATCCAGAGGAATGTTGACAAGATAAGGAAAATTATGATACGCATAAGGAACTATATGGATAATTCTCTTACCACGACATTTTCCTTGAACGAGAACTGGGTCGCGGAAAAGGAAGCGGTGGTCTTTGGCGTGTTTGAGGGAGAGGAGATCCCGTGCGGCCTCGGTTTTACAAAGGAAACGGCCGAGAAAGAGGCGGGGAAGCTGTTTCCTATCTTCTCCCGTATCAAGCGGCACTTCGCGCACGCGGATTTTATCGGGAAGTTCGGTGAGACGACGGTCCTGTATCCGGAGGAAACGCTGTATAAGCGCATCATCCTGTGCGGTTTGGGGAAAAAGGAAGAATTGAATGCCGAAAAGGTGCGTATGGTTTCAAGCGCCGCCATTGCGCTGCTCAAAACCATGAATGTGAACACGGCCTCCTTCACGCTGTTTGGCGCTCCCGCGCACAGCGTCGAGGAACGGCTCCACGCTATTTTTGACGGCGTTGCGCTGTCGCTGTATTCGTTTTCCGCGTATAAAAAGGAACCGGCACTAGCCGCCGGAAAACAGAAGGCAACAATCACCGCAGTCGAATTTTTACTGCCGGAGGTTATTGCCGAACAAGGGATTGCGCAATGGCAGAAGCGTCTGGAACGGTATCGCACGATCGCCGAAGGGGTATACTTTGCGCGTAACATTACGAACCATCCCGCGAGTGTTGTGACGCCCAAATACCTTGCGGAGACGGCGCAGGCACTTGCGGCCCGGTATGGCGTCCGCGTGACCGTGCTTGAAAAAAAAGAACTGGAGAGTGCCGGCATGAACGGGATCCTCGCGGTGGGCGCCGGTTCCGACAACGAACCGCGGCTTATTGTGCTTGAATATGCGCCCTCTTCGACCCCTTCGATAAACTCAGGGCAGGCAAGCTCGGAGCAAGCAGATTCGACAGGCTCACTGCAAGTGCCCGAGAAAGGAGTGCCAACGGTTGCGTTGGTGGGGAAAGGCGTATGTTTTGATTCGGGCGGTATTTCTTTAAAGCCCGCCGAAAACATGGACGAAATGAGAATGGACATGGCGGGCGCGGCGGCCGCGATGGCAACTTGTATCACTGCGGCGCGGCTTGCCCTGCCGGTGCATATCATCGCGGTTGTTCCGGCGGTAGAGAATATGCCCAGCTCAAGATCGTACCGTCCCGGTGACATCATCAAAAGCGCTTCGGGGAAAACCATTGAAGTGCTCAACACCGATGCGGAAGGGCGCATTATTCTTGCCGATGCGCTGCACTATGCGGTGACGCAGTATAAACCCGATTATGTCATTGACCTTGCGACGCTCACGGGCGCGTGCGTGGTTGCGCTGGGGAACCACTATGCGGCCGCACTTGGAAATGACGAACAACTGATAGATGCGCTCATGAATGCCGGCAAGGAAACGGGCGAAAAACTCTGGCCATTGCCGCTGGATGAAGCGTACAAAAAACAGATAGAAAGCGCGGTTGCCGACGTGAAAAATATCGGCGGTAAGGGCGCAGGTGTTATTACTGCGGCGATGTTTTTGAAAGAATTTATCGGTGACCACAAGCGGTATGCACATCTTGATATCGCAGGCACCGCCATGCTGCCCGAGGCGCAGGGGTACCGCCCCAAAGGCGCGTCGGGGTTCGGCGTACGTCTGCTCGTGGCGTTTTTGGAGAATCTTGCAAAAGATGGGGTTGACAGCTCTTTGGTGCGGGTATAGTATGGAAACATCAGATATGGATGTTACGGTCTGTTCTTGACGGAACGGACTTTTTTATTAAGGGCTTTCTCTGAATTTTCGAGGTATAACCGAGGAAAATTCAGCAAGAAAACCTTATGAGCTCGGACTTTGACCGAGCTTAGTCGAGGACCCGAACCGTTACCCTTCGACTTCGCTCAGGGTGCTCACCGTAATAGTAAAATTTACTTCATAGCGAGCTATTCATAAATTTTAATCACACTGGCATGGACACGAAACAATTCATATCGGCGCTCAACCAGATCGCCGACGAAAAAGGGATTCCCAAAGAAAAGGTCATCGAAACCATCGAGATGGCCATTGCCGCCGCGTACAAAAAAGACTACGGCGAGCGCGGCCAGATCATCCGTGCGGAACTCAACGCGGAAACGGGCGCGGTAAAAATGAGCCAGGTGAAGGTTGTGGTGGACGAAAGCATGCTCAAAAAACCGGGCGAGGAAGGCGAGGAAGGCGAGGAGCAGGAACCCATTGCGCACACGTCCCTCGGAGAATCTCGGGACAGGCATGGCGGGCCGGCTGTGGAAGGCGAAGAGGTGATGAAAAAGATCACGTTCAACCCCGAACGGCACATCATGCCGGACGAGGCGAAAAAAATAAAAAAAGACGCCGCGGTCGGCGATGAAATTATTTTTAACCTTGAGGCCCACTCGGACTTCGGGAGGATCGCCGCGCAGACGGCAAAACAGGTTATCATTCAGCGGCTGCGCGAGGCGGAGCGGGAGATGGTGCTCACTGAATACAAGGCGAAGGAAGGCGAAGTGGTGAGCGCGCAAGTGCAGCGGGTGGACTGGAAAAATATCGTGCTGGACCTGGGGAGAACGACCGGGATGCTGTACTATGAAGAGCAGATCCCCGGGGAACGCTACCGCATCGGCGACCGCATGAAGGTGTACGTGGTGAAGGTGGACGTGACGCCCAAAGGGCCGGTGATCGTACTGTCGCGTTCGCATCCGGCATTCGTGAAAAAACTTTTTGAACTTGAGGTTCCCGAGGTCGCGGCGGGCACGGTGGAAATAAAATCCATCGCGCGCGAGGCCGGCTCGCGCTCCAAGATCGCGGTTGCTACGTCGCAGGAAGGGGTTGATCCGATCGGGTCGTGCGTCGGGCAAAAAGGGACGCGGGTGAGCGCCGTGATCTCTGAACTCTCCGGGGAGAAAATAGATATTATTGAGTGGTCCGACGATGCGGAGGGGCTTATTGCGAACGCGCTCTCGCCGGCAAAAGTGCTTTCCGTGGAAGCGAACCCCGAAACGCGCGAGTCGCGCGTTATCGTGCCGGCCGACCAGCTGTCGCTTGCCATCGGCAAAGGCGGGCAGAATGTCCGGCTTGCCGCGCGGCTTACCGGCTGGAAAATAGATGTCCGTTCGCCGGAAGAAACGAAAGCGCCGGCAGGAGAAGAGGAAGTAACGGAAGAAGCGCCGGAGATTACGGAAGAAGTCCCGGCAGATGAGAAGAAAAAATAAATTTTGAAATTAATAGAACACATGTCCAACTTTCTCAATACTCCATTAGGAGATACAGCTCCTGAAACATTCAATGTTATTATTGAAATTCCCCGCGGCTCGTCCAACAAATACGAGGTGGACAAAGAAACGGGACTTATCAAGCTTGACCGTGTGATGTATTCGCCGGTGTATTATCCGCTGGATTACGGATTTTTGCCGCAGACGCACTGGCACGATGGTGACCCGCTGGACGCGATGGTGCTGACCACGCACCCGCTGCTGCCGGGCGTGTTGGTGGAGGTCCGACCGGTGGGGATGCTTGCAATGAAGGATGACGGCGATCGGGATGAAAAGATCGTTGCCGTTGCGGTGAAAGACCCCCGCATGGACGAGTATCATGATATTGGAGATATTGGCGAGCATCTGCGCAAAGAGATCGCGCATTTTTATGAGGTTTACAAGCAGCTGCAAGGGAAACATGTTGAAGTGCTCGCGTGGAAAGGGGCTCAAGAGGCAAAAGCGGCGGTGAGAGAGGGAATGGAACTGTATCGGAAACTGGAACAGAAACAGTGAATGCAATGATGGAGGGGGTAACGCTCACAAAACTGCCTAAGTCGCAGGTTGCCTGCGATGTAACGGTTCCATACGACGAAGTTGCCACAGGCCTTCACGCAGCCGCCGCGGCGCTTTCGGCGCGCAACCCGATCAAGGGGTTTCGCGCAGGAAAGGTACCGTATGATGTTTTAAAACAGCACATCGGCGCGGCACGCATCTTTGAAGAAGCTGCCTATGCGGTGATAGAAAAAAAGTACCGCGCGATCGTGGAAGCGAACGACCTCCGTACGGTTGGCCAACCCAAAATAGAGATCACGAAGCTTGCCGACGGTAACCCGCTGTCGTTCCGCATGACCGTTGCGGTGATTCCCGACATCACACTGCCCGATTACAGAACCATAGCGGCCGAAGTGCACAAAGAACGGCAGCCGGCCGTTGTCAGTGATGCGGACCTTGCCGATACGCTTTCCTGGATCCGGAAGTCGCGTCGGAAAGAGGCGCTGGTCGCGCGTCCGGCGGCGCAGGGTGACATGGTGTTGACCGACTTCGAGATAAGAAGCGGCGGCGTGAAGATCGAAGGCGGGGATTCCAAGAATCACCCCGTGATCCTGGGCGAGCGCCGCTTCATGAACGGGTTTGAAGACGCGCTTATCGGCGCTACGGCGGGTGATGAGCGGTCGTTCTCGCTCACCGCGCCCGAGGATTATCAGAACAAAGGTTTGCGGGGGCGCCCGCTTGATTTTTCGGTAACGGTGCGCGGGGTGTACGAACTGGAACTGCCGCCGCTTGACGACGCGTTTGCGC
This sequence comes from Patescibacteria group bacterium, assembly GCA_038062295.1. Taxonomy (GTDB): domain Bacteria; phylum Patescibacteriota; class Minisyncoccia; order GWC2-36-17; family WO2-46-25; genus JBBTXL01. Next base: position 9,996 of record JBBTXL010000052.1, on the reverse strand, counting down.
AGTCGCTTGGGAAGTTTGAAAACCTTGCCGCGCTCACCGAGAACATTCGTACGGGGCTCCGTGCCGAGAAGAAAAAAGAGTCCGATGAAGCGGCGAGAAAAACGCTCTCGGAGCGGATCGCGCTTACGGTCGGGGTGGACATTCCCGACATGCTCGTTGACCAGGAGGTGGAAAAAATGATGCGCGAGCTTGTCCAGAGCGTGGAAGGGCAAGGACTTACGTTTACGGATTACTGTGTGCATATCAAAAAAACAAGCGACGACCTTGCCAAGGACTTCCGCCCGCAGGCGGAGGTGCGCGTGAAGATCGCGCTTGCCCTTGCGGCCATCGCGCGCACGGAGGGCATTGCCGCGGGTGACGATGAAGTGAAAGAGCGTGCGGAAAAGTTCCTCGCGCACCGCACGAACAAAGAGGTCGTGGGCATTGACCGGGCCGTGCTTTCGCGGTATGTTGCGAATATCATTCAAAACGAAAAAGTTTTTGCATTGTTATTAGCGGAGAAACCATGACCTACTTAATTCCAACGGTTATTGAAAAAACGAACTTCGGCGAGCGCGCGTACGATATTTATTCGCGCCTGCTCAAAGAACGCATCGTATTTTTGGGCGGGCCGATCAACGACGCGGTGGCAAATGTGGTTATTGCGCAACTGTTGTTTTTGGAATCGGAAAACCCGGAAAAAGATGTGATGTTTTATATCAACTCGCCGGGCGGCTCCGTGTCCGCCGGGCTCGCCATTTACGACACGATGCAGCACTTGAAGTGCGACGTTTCCACCATCTGCGTCGGTATCGCGGCTTCCATGGGCGCATTTTTGGTGGCGGCCGGTACCAAGGGGAAGCGCATGTCCTTGCCCAACTCCGAGATCATGATCCATCAGGTGATGGGTGGTGTGGAAGGACAGGCGACGGAGATCGAAATTTCCGCGCGGCATATTCTCAAACTCAAGGAACGAATGAATAAAATTCTCGCTTCGCACACGGGGCAGGCATACACAAAAATAGAAAAGGATACCGACCGCGACTTTTTCATGAGCGCGGAGGAAGCAAAGGAGTACGGCATTATAGATAAAATCATTCAACCTGCCAAGAAAAACAAATAGCGGATGGCAGGTAGCGAACAGTGAGTGGAGAAAAGACACCTTGCATCGCATGGCGTCTTTTGGTATGATGGTTGTGTTAAAGGATTTAATAACCTTTGGCTAGAAGTGCATTTTCGGTCCATAGTTTTTAGGTTTCATGGCATTTTCTCTTACTTTTTCCGGCGCGCACGCGCATGTTCTCGCGGGAATGACGGCATAAACAGCCGCGTATTTTTGCGCTAAAAACTGTTCCAAAAGTGAACGAACGGACCAAAGGGTTGGCGTATGGAAATTTTCAATGGCGCCGCCATCAGTCTCATCTTCATCATCGGAAGCTTGGGGGCTGTTGTGGGCGCGGTACTCGGATATTTGATTCGCAAGAAAGTTGCGGCGGTCCAGGCGGGGACGCTCGAAAATAAGTTAAGTGAACTCACGGAAAGGTCAAAAGCGGAGGCAAAGGAGATCCTCATCTCCGCGAAAGAAGAAGCGGTGCGCGTTGCGGAAGCGGCGCAGCGGGAAGAAAGGGAACGCGAAGCGCAACTGCTCAAGATAGAAGAGCGGCTTGCCAACCGCGAAGACCTTTTGGATAAGCGCATGGAAGAGCACAGCCGCGCCGAAAAAGAACTCCGCGAAGGAGTGGAGAAAGTGAAAGCGGCGCGGGAAGAGGTTGAGCGGTTCCGCGAGCAGCAAACGCAGGTGCTTGAGCGCATGTCCGGGTACACGAAAGAGCAGGCAAAAGACGAGATATTTCACACGACGGAGCAGCAGTACCGCGACGACATTCTTGCGCGCATCCGGAAACTCGAAAAAGAAGGAAAAGAGGAGCTGGAGCATAAAGCGAACGAACTGCTCGCGACCGTCATTCAGCGCTATGCCGGGTCGCAGGTTTCAGAAGTTACCACGACAACGGTCAGTATTCCGTCCGACGAAATAAAAGGGAAGATCATCGGCCGGGAAGGGCGCAACATCCGGACGCTCGAACGCCTGACCGGCGCGGAAGTTATCATTGACGATACGCCGGGAACCATCGTTATTTCCTGTTTTGACCCGGTACGGCGCCAGGTATGCCGGCTTGCGCTTGAAAAGCTGACGGCTGACGGCCGCATCCAGCCCGCGCGCATCGAGGAGGCGGTGGACAAGGCGCAGAAAGAGATTGTCACCAAGATCAAGGAAGCGGGGGAGGCGGCGATACGCGAGGCGGGTGTTGTGGGTATCGACCCGCGGCTCGTTGCCTTGCTGGGGCGGCTGCACTACCGCACCAGTTTCGGGCAGAATGTGCTCTTGCATACGCTCGAAGCGGTGCATATTTCCGCGATGCTTGCCGAGGAGTTGGGCGGCGACGTACCCGTCGCAAAAATGGGCGCGCTGTTCCATGACATTGGCAAGGCGGTGGACCACGAAGTACAGGGGACGCATGTGGAGATCGGCCGGAAGATCTTGGAAAAGTTCGGCGTGGACCGCCGCGTGATCCAGGCAATGCAGTCCCATCACGAGGAATACCCGTACGAAACGCTGGAATCCGTCATCGTGCAGGTTGCGGAATCTCTGTCGGCATCGCGCCCTGGCGCGCGCCGGGGGACGCTCGAAACCTATATCCGGCGTCTGGAAGAGCTCGAAGCAATCGCTAATTCCTTTGAAGGCATTGAGAAGTCGTATGCCATCTCTGCCGGTCGCGAGATTCGTGTGTTTGTAACGCCAGAAAAGATCGATGATCTGGAGGCGCGCAAGCTTGCCCGTGCCATTGCCGACAAGATAGAAAAAGAACTTAAATATCCAGGAGAGATCAGGGTTAATGTCATTCGCGAGACAAGGACGCTCGAATACGCCCGGTAGAATAGCTTCATTAGCTTTGAGAGTATGCGTTCCCTAAATCTGACGAAGCTCATGCAGCTAAAAGCTTGTAGTATTGCGTGTTTTTTGGGGGCTTGGTATACTGTGGACAATTGACTAAAGGTCGTTTTTACATCAACCTAATTTTTCTATCTTTCAATGAATAAAGACAGCTTGGTAGAAATGGTGCTTTCGAAGGCCGGTCTTGAAACAAAAAAGATGGCACAGGATGCCGTAGACGCGGTGTTTGAAACCATCCAGGCAACCCTGGCAAAGGGCGAAGAAGTCGCCATCTCGGGTTTTGGCGTGTTCGCGGCAAAGAAGCGCGCGGCGCGTGCGGGTGTGAACCCGAAAACGGGCGCGAAGATCCAGATCGCGGCAACTACGGTGCCGAAGTTCCGCGCCGGCAAAGCACTCAAAGAAGCGGTTAAGTAAGGGGCTTTCTGCGCAGAAAGTCTTTCTCAATAACTAAAACACCCTGTACGGGGTGTTTTAGTTATATGGAGCGGGTAGGGGGGATCGAACCCCCGTTACCAGTTTGGAAAACTGGAGTAATAGCCATTATACGATACCCGCCTGAACTTTTGGACGCGGTATTGCTGTCCCAAAGCTTTTAAAGAGTATACCTCGTTTTTACAATTGTACAACCCAAACCATCCAAAAGTTCAGGCGAGGCTCGCCCACAGGGCGGCCCGCCACAATTTTAGGATAGTACGAACTACGTTCCGCTTGGCAATTGTCCGTTTGAAATCTTTCGCTTCACGTACCGCCATGCCGCATATGAAATCGCGGTACCGGCGACAACGGCGGCAGTGATGTACTCTATACGCTCCAGGTAACGAAGACTTCCTTCAAAGACGTATCCGAGGAAAAAGAACCCGCTTGCCCACACCACGGCGCTTGCCGTGTTCCACCACATGAACTTTCCAAATGGCATGCGGCCGATGCCTGCGATAAACGCGATGAATGGCCGGAGTGGCCCGATAAAACGCCCCCAGAAAACACTTTTGCCGCCGTGGCGTTCAAAAAACAATTCGGTTCGTTCCAGATAACTTCGCTTGAGGGGGTATTTGTCTTGTTGTTCAACGTCGGTGAGCTTGCGTGTTCCGTTGTAGCGCGTGCCGAGCCAGTAGCCGACCATATCGCCCAGCGTCGCGCCCGCAATGGCGATGATGATGGTATCGTATATATCAAGATATCCTTCGTACGCAAGCACTCCCGCGGCAACGAGAATGATGTTGCCGGGTACTACAAGCCCGCCAAACGGTATCGCTTCTATGAACGACGCGATACCGACGACCCAGTACCCGAGCCAGCGATATTCTCCGACATACTGCGCGACGAGCGCAAAAATTTCATACGAATCCATCACGCCATCATAGCAGAGATTTTTGTGAAACAAAACGTCGACGTTCTTCTGAGCGTGTGTTGAACTCGTGAAGCATTGACTAAATAGTAACTTTATGATATGAGATTCATGTGTGAAATGTTTGACCTTTGAAAAATAAATACCAATAACCATCTCTTGGAGGTTGCTATGGCAAAAATGCCGAATACCCCTTCAAACGGATGGGGCGTAGTGGTAAAGCGGACAGTGGATGTGTGCGGCGCTGCGGTTGGTCTCGTGTTTCTTTCCCCACTTTTTTTCGTTATCGCGGTTATGATCAAGCTTGGTTCGCGGGGACCTGTGTTTGTCGGACTTGACCGGATCAGTGAAGGAAAACTTTTTCGGATCTGGAAGTTTCGGTCCATGATTGACAATGCCGACGCATTCAAGGTGAAGCTTCGTCGGCACAACAATATCAACGGCCCGTTTTTTAAGATGCACAATGATCCGCGGGTGACTCGCATAGGGAGAGTGTTGCGGGCATGGTGCCTTGATGAATTGCCCCAGTTGTGGAATGTCCTTACAGGAGAGATGAGTCTTGTCGGTCCGCGACCGAACGAACCGCAGGCGGTGGCTCAATATGGCAGGAACGGCAGGAGACTTATCATGGCAAAAGGAGGCATGACAGGAACGGTGCAACTGGCAGCATTACTCAATGATGCTCCGTTGCCCTACGAAGAAATGATGAGACTTGATGCACAGTATCTCAAACATTGGTCGTTGTTTCTTGATGCCAAAATCATCGTGCAGACGCTGTGTGCCTTGACATATAGGCGCGGCCGCTAAGTTTACCAAAAGGAGGTGAGTGCGGTGAAGATAAAAACGACATTCTTGATTTTCTCGGTATTTTTTATCTTTTTTGCAGGGTGCAGGAGTACGCTTGACCTGACCCTCTACGTGAGCAAAAGCGTTGTGTACCCGCGCGAACAGGTGGAAATCACCTCGTATGTACATCAGGAGAAATCCCCGGTTACATACCGGTGGGAAATTTCGCCGGTCGGGTGCGGCGTCATCAGTTGTCCAACCTGCAGTCGGGTGTGGTGGCGCGCACCGATATACACCGGGACATGCGCCATCGGGCTCACCGCCATTGACGGCGACGGCGACGACGCGTATGAAGCAGTTCTCATTTCTGTCGTTCCTGTTGCGGGGAACTTTCCGCCGGTTGCGGGAGATATTGTCGCCTCGGCGTCGTCGGGTGCCGTTCTACCCGGTGAAACGGTGTCTCTGTATGTTGACGCATACGATCCGGAAGGCGGACCGCTGAAATACAAATGGTCGGCAACATGCGGGCGCGTTCAAGGAAGTGACTCTGGCGCGGCATGGAACGCGCCGCTCACACACGGTACGTCCTGTGTTGTCACGGTCACCGTTTCCGATGTTCCTGGCGCTGCCTCGGGTGATTCTAAAACGTTCACCGTATTATAGTTCTTCCAAAACGGCTTCATTATAACGATGAAGCCGTTTTTGTTTTGCGGATTTGTGTGTTCACCCCTCCTTGCCAGTCGGGCTGCTGGGAATTGAACCCAGTCTACCTGCTCCCAAAGCAGGCGTACTACCGGTATACGACAGCCCGTAGTCAACCCGGTAGTGAAACTTCTGCAGTTGCGCCGGCTGTCGCTAAAAGCGACAGCAAAAGTTCTACTACCGGGTCAAAAAAGTATGGCATGGTGATATGGTTTTGTAAACCATCGCATGGCGGCAGAAATGACGGATATGTTATACTATATTTCATGAGCATGTTGCACAAGCTGAACGTACGCGCGGTGTGCCGGGAGGAATTCAATGTTTCCGTGTGGCGCTGTCCTACATTCCTTTTCATTGTGATGGGGGTTGCAACTATTACGGGGGCGGTGGCATCATCTTTGTTTGCCACGCAGTATGCGGATGACCCGGGGGTCGCCGCACTGGCCTCGCTGGTCGTCGCCGCGATCATTTTTACGCTTGGCCACATCGTTATTCAGAGTCTCACGCGTATCCTGGAAGCAAGCCGCATGAAGTCGAAGTTCCTCAACATCATTTCGCATCAGTTACTGACCCCGCTGACGGCCATGAAGTGGTCGCTGAATGCGCTTGAAACCGATGGCATTGCTTCCGACCCGAAAGAACGGGAGGATATTTACCGTATCTTTAAGGAAAATAATCTCCGGATGGTGAATATCATCAATACGCTTCTGGACATTTCGCGGATCGACGTGGGGAAGGTGCAACTGCGGCCGGAGCCGTTCGATATCGCGGCGTACACGAAAACCGCTATCGCCATGCATGCGGACGACTGCGCAAAAAAGACGTGCACCATGACGTTCGCGCCCGATGACGACATTCCGCCGGTGTTTGCCGATCCAGCGCGCTTGCGTATTGTCATTGACAACCTTATTGACAACGCGGTCAAGTACAGCCGTGAAAACGCCGCTATTGTCGTGGCGCTCAAAAAAGACGGCGGCACGGTCACCTTTGCGGTTACGGATACCGGCATTGGCATTCCCCAGCACGAACACCGTCACATTTTTAGCAAATTTTCACGCGCGAGCAACGTGTTTCCCGTGGAAGGGAAAGGGCTTGGGATGGGGCTATTTCTGGCAAAATTCATCATTGAAGCGTCCGGCGGCACCATTAATTTTGAATCTCGCGAAGGCGTCGGTTCAAAATTCTGGTTTTCATTGCCGGCATATACAAGAAGTTCATCATAACAGATCAACGTATTTTACTTCTATGGCAACCATTGTACTTATTGAAGACGAAACAGCGCTCCAGCGGACACTCGCTGCCGCACTCAAGGACGCCGGGCATACCGTGGTGACGGCTTCCGACGGCGCGGCGGGCCTTGCGCTCGCGCGCGAACACAAGCCGGACGCGGTTATTTTGGACCTTATTCTGCCCAAGATGGACGGCTTTTCTGTTTTGGAAGCGCTCAAAAAAGACAAAACCACAGCGCACATCCCCGTCGTGGTTCTGACCAATCTTGAAGGACCCGAGGATGTGGAGCGAGTCGTGGGGCTTGGCGCGACAACGTACCTGGTGAAAGCCAACTACGACCTTTCGGACGTCGTCAATAAAGTGGAGGAAGTGTTGCCCCGCGCGCAATAAGAATGAAAATAGAGCCAAAACAACTGATCGCGTTCCTTGCCGATGCGGGTATGGGTACGCAGCAGCAGCTTGAGGAGGCGTTCGCCAAGGCGGGTTCGGACGGAAAAAAATTCGAACGGGCGTTGCTTGAAGAAAAGATCGTTACGCAGGAAAAACTTATCCAGCTCAAAGCGTACATTTTGGGCATTCCGTTCGTGAGCCTTGAGAAAGAAACCGTGCCGCTTGAAACACTGCAGATCATCCCGGAGCCGATCGCGCACAAATACAGTATTGTTGCGTTCCGGAAGCGCGGGCAAGACCTTGAAGTCGCCATGACCGACCCGGAAGATATTCAGACGATAGAGTTCATCCGGAAGAAATCAAACCTCAATATTCTGCCGCGGCTGACGAACCCCGAAAGCATCACGCACATTCTGAAAGAGTACCAGAAAAGCATGGAGGAGGAGTTCGGCGATCTGTTCGCCGGCGCCACTCCCGAAATTCCCACGGCCGGCGACGCGGGACTTGATACCCTTGAAGGGAAGATCATCAGCGGCATGAAAGAGGATGCGGAGGGAGAGGGACAGAAACCGGAAGACCTTGCGCGCGCCGCCGAAGACCTGCCGGTCATCAAAATCGTTGATTCGCTCCTGAAGCATTCCATTATCCAGGGAGCATCCGACATTCACATCGAGCCGACGGAACGGGATGTCGTGGTGCGCTACCGCATTGACGGCATTTTGCATGACGCCATGGTGTTGCCAAAAAAATTGCAGCAGGGCATTGCGGCGCGCATCAAGGTGTTGTCCAGTATGCGACTGGACGAGCACCGCCTCCCACAAGACGGGAGGTTCAAGATCGAGTCGTCGGAATACAAGATATCGTTCCGCGTGTCGCTCATTCCCGTATACGACGGCGAGAAGATCGTGATGCGCTTGCTGCGCGAAGAGGGTCACGGGAGTTCGCTTGAGGGGCTCGGGATCCACGGCCCAGGGCTTGAACGGGTGATGCGCGCGATCGGCAAGCCCAGCGGCATGTTTTTGGTGACCGGGCCGACCGGTTCGGGCAAGACCACCACGCTCTATACCGCGCTTGAAATTCTCAATACCAAGGAAGTGAACATTTCCACCATTGAAGATCCGGTGGAGTATCGCATGCCGCGCGTGAACCAGACGCAGGTAAAACCGCAGATCGGGCTGACATTCGCGGTTGGTTTGCGCTCATTGCTGCGGCAAGACCCCAATATTATAATGGTAGGAGAGATCCGGGACACGGAAACGGCAACGCTTGCCGTGAACGCCGCGCTTACCGGGCACCTGGTGCTCTCGACGCTCCACACCAACTCGGCGGCCGGCGCGCTGCCGCGGTTGACCGATATGCAGATCGAGCCGTTCCTTATCGCGTCCACGGTCAACTGTATTTTGGCGCAGCGCCTGGTGCGCAAACTCTGCGCGGAACGCGAGTCGTATACGCTCACCAAAGATCAGCTGAAAAATCTTGGAGACCTTTTTGATATGGACGCTATTTTACAGCGGATGAAAGAGGACAAGGCGGTCGCGCCCCACAGCACGTGGGAAGACATTACCTTTTATAAGGCAAAAGCGTCTACGGAGTCTCCGTCGGGATACAAGGGCAGGGTGGGGATCTACGAGGTGCTCGAAGTATCCGAAAAGATCCGCGATCTCATTCTGAAGCGGGTGCCGTTCACCGAGATCGAACGCACCGCATGCGCCGACGGCATGACGACGATGCTTGAGGACGCATTCACGAAAGCGGCGCGCGGATATACGTCCATTGAAGAGATATTACGAGTAGCAAAAGAATAGCATATGCCAACATTTATTTATACCGCAAAATCAATAGATGGTCAGATAAAGTCGGGGACCGTTGAGGCCAAGGACCAGACCGAGCTGGCGCACACCCTGCGCGCGGACGGATATATTCTCACGTCGGTTGAGGAAGACGGTGTGCATCACGCCGCGCGCGCGGGAGCGTTTGCGCGGCTGGGGTCGTTCCGCGGCGTGCCGTTGGTGGAGCGGATGATATTTACCCGGAACCTGGCCGTCATGATCGGAGCCGGACTTGCTTTAAATCGCGCGCTGACAACGCTCGGCGAGCAAACAACGAATCGCAAGCTGAAAGATATTGTCTCGCGTATCGCCGAGGGAGTGCAGGAGGGCAAGCCGTTTTCGGAGTGTATCGCAAAGTACCCGGCTGCATTTTCCGAACTATACGTCAGTATGGTGAGAGTGGGTGAGACGGCCGGCAACCTTGAGGAAGTGCTCAACAACCTTGCCGAGCAGATGAAAAAAGACCACGACATCGTGTCCAAAGTGCGTGGCGCTATGATCTACCCCGGGGTTATTTTTGTCATCATGATCATGATCGGATATCTCATGATGGTGCTGGTCGTGCCGAAACTTGCCGATGTGTTCAAGGACGTCGGCGCCGAATTGCCCGCTTCGACGAAGCTCATCATGTTACTTTCCGACATCGCGATCAACTACTGGTATGCGGCGCTTGCGGGAGTCATCGGGCTGGTGTTTGGCGTGCGTGCGGCGCTCAAAACTGCCGTCGGCAAGCAGGCGTTTGACGCATTCGTGCTGAAAGCCCCGATTATCAAAGGTCTTTC
>JBBTXL010000051.1:1920-23339 GCA_038062295.1 Patescibacteria group bacterium | reverse complement strand
AGCGCGAGCGGTGTCGCCGCTATCTTCACCGAAAATGTTTCGGCGTCTTCAAACGTGCTGCTGGACTGTTCGGGTGTATATTGGTACCGCGCTTCCACCTGTTTGCCCTCTCCCTTGGCGCCGTATATTCTCCCTTTGAATGTGACGCTTTTTTCCTGATGCGGCAGTATGGTTCCGAGGTCCGCACGGGACTTCACGTGTGGCTCCGAAGCGCCGTCCGTAAGCACCGACCGTTCCGGCCACGTAAAAACAATGTTCGCGTCGCGGAGCGGTATGTCGGCATCGTTCCGGTAGGACACCACAAAAGAAACTTCCTCGCCCGCCGTGATGCTGTCGGGGCCGACGACCGTCACCGTAACCTTCTCTTTCCGGAACGTGTCTCCCAACAGATAGTAATAGTACCCGCCGCCTACGACGGCAGCAACAAGCAGGAACGATGCAAAAAACAACACGCGGCGGCGAAGCCGGTGAAATAAAAAGCGGCGGCGCATGTCCGCCTCGTTCCATCCACCACGCCGCACGGGAATATCCTCGTCCTCCTTGTACGCTTCGTAGCTTTTCAGCTTTTCCTCGCGCGCGCCTGGGCGGTACAGTTTTTTTTCAAATTCCTCAAGATTACCCATACGCCCTATACATTCGTCCCGGCTTTGCCGTAAATATTTTCAAAATAGATGCTGAAGCGCCGTTCCAGATCGTCCAGTTCCCGTTCCGAAAGCGGCGTGCGCTCTCCGGCAAACGCCTCAACGATCGTCTTGTCCTCCGGCTCATATCCCAACAGCGCCAAAAACTTGAACTCAAAGTACCGGAGGAAAAATTTCAGTTCCAACGCATTAAACTCCCGCCGGTCCAAATAGTCAAGCGCCCCGAGCACCAGGTGAAATATCGCTTCATCCCGCTCTTCAAAGAGCGTATACCGCTCCACAAGAACCGCAACGCGTTGCGCGGTGTTTATTTTTTGGTAGGCCTTTTTCATGCCGGCGAACGACTGCACCTCAACAGCCGCCGTCAGCACTTTCTGCCGACGCCCGAGCACAAAACGAAGCTGCGTAAGGTTGAACAGCGCAACATGGCCGGAGAGCTTTGCCGATCCTTTTCTGATCCCTTTCGAAACGAGCGCCACTTTTCCATATTCTTTCGTGAACGCCGTAATGATCTGGTCATGCTCACCTTTGTTCTGCCGTGAAAGCACGATACCGGTGGCTGAATACATAAAAAGCTATGCTATGGAGACAAACAGTTCTTCGCCGTCGCAGGAAACCGCATGGGGATTTGAAAGCACGGCTTTCTGCTCAACGCGCACAAATGTCCGCGCGGTAACCCGTGCCGCAATCGTGCGCGTGTTGCGCTCGGCAACGTCCGCTACCGATCCGCCGGCGTACCGAATGGAAACCGTGTCGCGCGGCGTGAGTCCCCGCTCTTTGCGCAGCGCCTGGATGTGCCGGATGATCTCTCGCACCATGCCTTCCTCTTTCAGTTCGGGCGTGATGGTCGTGTCTATCCGTACTTCTTCCGCCAACGCACTGTCAAAAACCACCTGCTTCACGTTCACTTCTTCCTTGACCAAATCCAGCAACTGCCGGTTATTTTTTATTTTTGTCCGCCAGCTGGCGGATTGATCTTTGATCGTGAGCGTAGCGAGCGGCTGCCGAACTTTTATGCTAGCATCCGCGCGGAGTTTGAGCGCTTTGCTCACCACATCCCGCACCGTCATCATATCATACACAAGCCGCTTATCACAACGCGCCGCGGACGATTTCGGGTACGCCTGCGCGTGTATGCTGCCCTTTTTGCCGAGCTTCCGCCACAAATGTTCCGTCACAAACGGCATGAACGGCGCGGCGAGCAGCAGCAGCTGTTCAAAAACGTAACCAAGTGTCGCGGCCGCGTGGCGGCGGTCCGCGGCAGTTGCGCGTTGCTGAAATCGCTCGCGCGAGCGGCGTACATACCACGTGGAAAGGTCATCCAAAAACACCGCGATCGCCCGCGACGAGCCAAGCGCATTATACGTGTCCAGATGTTCTCCCGCCGCAGCGGTTGTTTCGGCACAACGGGACAGGATCCATGCGTCAAGGACATTCGGCGAGCGCGGCGGCACCGCACGCGGGGCGCTTTTTTTCGCGGTGTGCGGACCGAGAAAATTATAAATGTTCAAAAGCATCATCACCGACTTACGCTGCCAGTCGGCAAGATCTTTTTCGTCAAAGCGCAGCGGCTCGCCTTCGGGGTTCGCGATAAAAAAGTACCAGCGCAGCGCGTCTATCCCGTAGGCGTCGGCAACATCCATGGGGTCCATGTAATTTTTCTTTGACTTGGACATTTTCTTGCCGTGCTTGTCCAAAATATGCCCCAGGGAAACGACATTTTTGTACGGCGCCTCCAGGTTCAAAACGGTCGCCACGGCAAGGAGCGTGTAAAACCAACCGCGGGTCTGATCCACTCCCTCGCAAATAAAATCGGCGGGATAGTCTATTTTTCTAAGCCTTGTTTTGAAATTGTCGCCACGGGTCTGGTCAAACGGGAAATGGGCCTGCGCAAGCGGCATTGCCCCCGAATCAAACCACACGTCGCACACTTCGCTCACCCGTCGCATGGTGCTGCCGCATTTTTCGCAAGGGAACGAAACGGCGTCAATGTACGGCTTATGGAGGTCGAGATTTCCCTCGTCATCCAGCGGCAGTTGTGCGGACGGAAGCTCGCGAATTTCTCCTTTCTTAATGTACCGCATTTTCGACCGGTTCATTATTTCACCGTCACCAAGCCCCAAAAACGCCGCTTCAAGCATCATCAGCGGGTCGCCATGGCCGACAATAAAAATATTTTTTCCTTGGTACGTTCGCTCCGTCCCGTGGATGAAACGCGTCATGCGTTTTTTAACGTCATTCCGGCTCTCGCCCCCGGGAAAAGCGGTGGAAAACCGTTCTGCAACTGAATGAAAGGAAGCTCCGTCAAGCTCCCGTATTTTCCCGCCGTCAAAGTCGCCGAGATCGATCTCTCCCACGAGAGGATCCGTCAGCACACATTCCATGGGCATCTTGAAAAATGATGCAACCAATGCCGCGGTTTCTTGCGTCCGCAGGAGCGGAGAAACGATCAGAATATCAGCGTGTGTGTTTTTGTGTTTTTTTTGGAACCGCGCGAGCGCCGCCGCAACCTCTTCTTTTCCTTTTTCGGTCAAATGGTTTTTGGGGTTCCCCCTGGCATCGGCAAACTGCATTTTATTGGACAACGCCTCACCGTGCCGCATCATGAAATAACGGTTCCGGAATTGCGAGCGGCTCCCAAGCTCCGCAATGCTGCCGACCACTTCCGTTTTTCCGCATGATGCGCACCGCCATATCGGCAGCGGCGTTCCCCAGTAGCGGTCGCGCGAGAATGCCCAATCTTTCGTTTCTTTGAGCCACTCACCAAACCGCCCTTCCTTTGTATGTTCCGGTATCCAATTGATTGTTTTATTATTGGCAATGAGTTTTTTGCGGAGTTCGGACATTTTGATAAACCACCCCTTGCGCGCAAAATACAACAGCGGCGTGTCGCACCGCCAGCAGAACGGATACTCGTGTTCATACTGCTCTTCGCGAAACAACAGTCCGCGGCGCGAAAGTTCCGTAATAATATCTTTGTCCGCCTGCTTCACGAATTTCCCGTGCCAGGGAATCTCCTTTGAAAATTCGCCGTTCTCTTGTACCGGATGCAACACGGGCAGGTTGTGTTCGCGCGCGGCGCGCATGTCGTCTTCCCCGTACGCGGGCGCCAGATGTACGATGCCGGAGCCATCCGTCGCCAAAACAAAATCTCCCGGAACAACAAAAAATGCTTTCTTATCCGGCTTCACAAAGTCAAACAGCTGCCGATACCCCATACCGACCAAATCATTTCCTTTATATTCTTTGGTAGTATTCCACCCCTCTCCCAGCACGCTCGCGCGATCTTTTGCCACAATGAGCGTTTCGCCGTCTTTCCGCGCTTCACTATAGGTAAGCGCGGGGTTGACCGCAAGTGCGACGTTTGCCGGCAAAGTCCAGGGCGTGGTCGTCCACACGAGAAAATACGCATTCTCGCCAAAGCGCTTATCAGCGATCTGAAATTTTACATAAACGGAAGGGTCCGTAACCGTTTGATACGCACCCGGTTGCGCCAGTTCATGCGAAGAAAGTCCGGTGCCGCAGCGTACGCAGAACGGCAGCACCTTGTAATCTTCCGCGAGCAACCCTTTATCAAAAATACGCTTCAAGACCCACCACAGCGACTCTATATAGCGATTGTCATAGGTAATATAGGGATGGGACATATCCAACCACAGCCCGATACGCTTGGTCATTTTTTCCCACTCGTCCTTGTACTTCCATACCGATGCTTTACACGCGCGGTTGAACGCGGCAACACCATATTGTTCAATGTCCGCTTTGGAACGGAGTCCGAGCTTTTTTTCCGTTTCTATTTCTACCGGCAGACCGTGCGTATCCCACCCCGCGCGCCGCGGCACAAAATACCCCCGCATCGTTTTATAACGCAGGAACAGATCCTTGAACGCGCGCCCCATCACATGCCCGGGGTGCGGCAAGCCGTTGGCCGTTGGCGGCCCTTCGTAAAACACAAACTTTTTCCCCTTTTTCCGCACGCGGAGAATTTTCTCAAATGTCTGTTCGCGCTCCCACAATGCGAGTACTTCCTCCTCCATCTGCGCGATCGGCGACTTTTCTTTTGGTTTCTGTTCCATACCCATTATTTTTTCTTGGGAGCCGCGATCCCCAGATCACGGCATATTTTTCGTGCAAGAAAATTATTGATCTCACGGTGCCGCGGCACTGTGGAAATTCGTTTTGTGGAAGGATGAAAAAAGACGCTGTGTTTTGCGCCTTCGCGGACAAATATACACCCTTCTTCCGTTACATGCGCAACCAAGTCGCTGCGTTTCATCGGGCCGTATGCTATACGGAAACCGCCACGCGCTCGCGGTATGCACGCGCGCCGCGCAACGCTGTTTTACTCAACAGCTTGTTGGCTTCAAGCACGAGCGCAAGCGCTTCGCGCATATTCTCTTTTGCCTCTTTGAGCGTTTTCCCCTGCGTGTTCACGCCCGGCAGTTCCTCCACCCAGCCGAGATACCATTTCCCCTGTTTGGTATATACCGCGGTATAGTGTTGCACCATATAGGGAAACTATACTCGCAAACAGGCACAAAATCAACCCCGCTGACACAGCGTTTCTTAAAAACTCTCTCATGTCGTTTTATTTGCTATCGCAAATAAAACGACATGTCGACAAGAGGCGGGAATGGGGGGCGCTCACTTTGGAAAACAAAAACCCGTGGGTATGTCCCGCGGGCTTTGATTCACAAAGTTTAACTACGCAAAAATAATTATTCTTTCCGAAACTTTTTCCGAAGGCGAGAAACAATACCCTCCCGCTTTGGGGAGACACTGAACATGCTGGCTATCCGATTCGCAACATCGTCGTGCCCCGCATTCTTTAACTGCTCGACAAACGCTCCTTTATCGGAAACCTTTTCATCGAGTTCTTGCCTCGTCCGCGACACCGCATCTGCCAACTCATCGTACTTCTGTCTGTTATCTCCCACGTGTTGCCATGCCTCAGCAAACGTATCAAAACCGCCATAACCATCAGTAAACCTATTCCTGTTATTTACGGCTTCGCATAGGGCGGTTGCCAAAGCAAGTTGTTCCTCAAACGGTAATTCCTGCTCTCCCATTTCTTTTCTCTCCTCGTCTCGGTTGTTAACGTTCTGATGTTCGCCTTCTGGAAATTTTTCCATATGAAGTTAGGGTTGTCCGTTATTCATTATTTATCTCCATGGTATCACTCTCAGTAATATATGTCACTGGCAAAAAAGGGTGTGGCGCGATACACTAAAAAAGCTATGCCGACGCTTGCCGACAACAGAAAAGTGCTGTTTGACTACGAGATTTTGGAACGATACCGGGCCGGGATCGTTCTGTTTGGTTTTGAGGCAAAAGCATGCCAGCGCGGCATGGCGCAGCTGCGCGGGTCGTTCGTCATCATCCGCGGCGGCGAGGCGTTTTGGATCGGCGGGGTTATCGCGCCATATCAGCCGGCCAACACCCCCGCGTGGTACACGAGCGACCGAACCCGCAAGCTTCTTTTAAAAAAGGATGAGCTTGCGGAACTTGCCGGAAAAGCCGCACAAAAGGGCTTGACTTTGATCCCTGTTTCGCTGTATACTGAACGCCATAAAGTGAAGCTGGAGTTCGGCCTTGCGCGCTCCAAAAAGAAATTCGAAAAGCGCGAGCACATGAAAAAACGTGAGTTTGAAAGGATACGGGATAGGGTTATGAAGGAGTAGCAAATATCTCCGCCGAAGTTCTTACACGGTAAGAATTTGGGCGGGGATGTTGGGCCTTGACAAAAAGCATCTTTCAAAACATGCACGCCGAGTTGGTCGCGAACTCGTTCAAACGCGGCAACCAAATAAGTGCAAACTTATTTTCAAAGGTAAGGAACGCATTCGCTTTTGCGTTTGCGCCATCCTTGTCTTTCGCGCGGATTTAAAAACCTGCGCCATCAACCCCACTGTCGTCTGAATGGTGGAATGTTGGTGTGATATTTTCAGACTGCAGTGCGCGAACCGCCGTGGCGCGCGCCAAAGCAAAACGGCTTGAGACATGCGGTATTTTGGTTATTTTCAGACCCGCAGTCCGACACAATAAAAATACCCTACGCGTGTAGATATGTTTTGCAAAGGCCTTTTGGATGCGAGTTCAACTCTCGCCATCTCCACCGATTAGATTTTACGAGCGCTTGCGCCGTAAAATCAATCGTCCCGAGCGAGGTCGCATGAGGCGACCGACGAGGGATTTCCTTATATTTAACCACAACACCAATCCCTGCAAAACCGAAAGTAAACCACCAGATACGAGCGCCGCAGGTGCGGCTCATTGACGCCGCGGGAGAAAACAAGGGCGTTGTCACGCTTTCTGAAGCGCTTGCTGCGGCGCACGACGCGGGCATGGATCTTGTGGAGATAGCCCCCACGGCGAGCCCTCCGGTGGCGCGCATCATCGATTTTGGGAAGTTCCTATACCAGCAGGAAAAGCAGGAACGGAAACAGAAGGCGAAAACAAAAACGGTTGGGTTGAAAGCGGTCAAGGTCGGGTTGCGTATTTTTGAACACGATGCCCTCATTAAGATAAAAAAGTTGGAAGAGTTTTTGGAGGAAGGGCATAAGGTAAAGGTTGAAATGTTCTTGCGGGGACGGGAACGCGCTAATATGCTATTCGCGCAGGAACGATACGAACGGTTCCTCGCAATGATCACGGCTCCCCACAAAATAGAGCAGCCAACAAAAAAACTCCCGACGGGGTTTATCACTATCATTGGAAAATAATGAAAACGAACAAATCATACACGAAGCGGATCAAAGTGACCGCGCGGGGAAAGTTGTTGCGGCGTAAAGCGGGACAAAACCATTTCAACGCGCGGAACGACGGCGCACAAGGACGCAAAAAACACGGGACGACATCGGTTGCGCTCGCCGACTACGCGCGCATCAGGAAATACGTTCGGTGATTTTGTAAACTTTTAATTTTTATTGTTATATGGCACGCGTCAAACGAGGAACGACCGCAAATAAACGGCGTCGGAACCTTCGCAAGCACACCAAAGGGTATCGCTCGGGAAGGAATTCAAAAGTAACACGCATGAAAGAAGCGCTCGTACATGCGTTCGCATACCAATTCGCTCATCGCAGAAAAAAGAAAGGCGATTTCCGGACGCTCTGGAACATGCAGATCAACGCCGCGGCGCGCGCGAACGGCATGCCCTACGGAACGCTGATCGCCGGCCTCAAGAAAAAAAATATCGCGCTCAACCGCAAAATACTCGCGGAGCTCGCCAAAAACTACCCGAAGATCTTCGCAAAAATAACGCAGTCCGTACAGTAACAACACATAACACCCCCGGCTTGGGGGTGTTATGTTATCTGCCGCGCGCGGCGCGCACAACAAGCGACACGAGAAACAACACGCCGCCACACAGAACAATAGCCGCTCCCGGCGGGGCGGCAAACACCGCGGCAAACGCGATACCCGCCGCAAACATGGCAACACCAAACAACACGGCCCACACCGCCATGCCCTTGAGACTCCGCGTGATATTCTTTGCGGCGGCGGCAGGCAGAACGACCAGCGCCCCCATCAGTAGCATCCCCACCACCTGAATGCCGATGGCGATCGCAAACGCGATCGCAGCCAGAAACGCAAACTCGGTTTGGTGGATCGAGGTCATCGTGCTCTCTTTGGCAAGCTCGCGGGAAAATGTTACCCGCGCAAACTGTTTGAAGAAAAACAACACCATTCCCACAAGCACCACGCTTGCCGCGACCGCAAGCACTGCGTCGCCGCGTGTCACACTCTCAATATCGCCAAACAACGCTTCCAAAAGTTCTTCTGAAGGAACCAGCAGCGTCCCCAGCGCAAGCGAAACCGTAAAGATGATGCCAACTACCGTCTCGATAGCAACGGAAAAACGCCGCTCAACGAACGAAATTCCGGCCACCGCAAGGAGGAGAGCGGCAAGCGCCCCCGCAAACGGGCTTGCGCCGACCATAAGCGCAACACCCATCCCCGGCAGCGCGACATGGGACAGCACGTCCGAGATCAGGGCAAGCCGCCGTAAAATGACGAACACCCCAAGCAACGATGCCGCTACCCCGACCGCACAACCGACAATGAGCGCTTCCAGCGTCATAGGTCAGTGATGATGTTCGTACAGCGCAACGCCGCCGCCATACAGTTCGCGGAGCTTCGGCTCGGTCAGCACGGCACGCGGGGCTCCCGCACACAGCATGCGCTTGTTGATGCACACCACCGTGTCCGCAAAGTCGTATACCACGTTCACATCGTGCGAAATAAAGATCGAGGCAATGGAAAGTGTGCGCGCCATGTCCCGCATGAGCGGGTACACCGCGCGCTCCCCCGAAGGATCGATGTTCGCCGTCGGCTCATCCAGAAAAAGAATGTTGGGCTCGTCAAACGCCGCGCGCGCAATCAGCACCCGTTGCAGCTCGCCGTACGACATGGCGCCCATGTGTTTATGCAGGAGGTGTTCGGCACCCACGAGTGCAAGTGTTTTTTGGATCTCGTTTTCCGTTGCGCGATCGTGCACGAAAAACGGGCGCTTGCTCCGCGCATAAATGATAAAGAGTTCTTCCACCGTCAGCGGAACGGTGCGGTCAAAGTCGATGTTTTGCGGCACATACCCGATGCGCGGCGGGACATGCCATATGACCTGGCCGCCGGACGGAATATCCCCCAGGAGCGCGCGTAACAACGTCGTTTTTCCCGCTCCGTTGGGACCCAACAGCGCAACGGTCTCTCCTTGGTCAACGGAAAAAGAAACGCGCTCCAAAACCGGCTCGCTCCCCAAGGAAACAGAAAGATTTTTAACTTCAAGAAAAGGCATGGTGGTATTTTGAAAAATGTGCGACGCGGTACTTTCCTTTCTCCGACACAACGGCAACACCCTCGTCCCGCAACAGTCGCGCTTTGTGTGCTTCCCCGCGATTGTATCCGGACAACAGCCCGCCGGCGGCAACCACGCGATGGCACGGAATAGCAGCGTCGTAGTTCTTGTGCAAAAGAGCTCCGACAACGCGCGCCGCATGCGGTCTGCGCGCCGCGCGCGCAACGTCCCCGTATGTCGCAACATTCCCGCGCGGTATCGCAGCGGTGGTGCGGTACACGCTGTGCTGAAAGGCAATGGTTTTTTTCTGGGCGCGCATATGCCGTTCAAACCGGCGCAACACATGTTTGAGCGATGGATAGGTAAGGCGCGAAAGCGCACGATGAAACGGCAGCCACACGAACGCCGTGTGTTCCTCTGAAAGGCGAACGGCGCGAGATGCAGCGCAGGCGGCAAACAGCGTTACCGCTTTCCGAATACGTCGTCCGTCAGGCGCGCGAAACGAATACCGATAGCACACACGAAACCCCGAAAATACAAAAAAGTTGTTCATACCGGTTTCTTCCCGCAGTTCGCGGAGCGCCGTTGCAAAGAGTGTTTCACGAACGTGCCGTTTCCCTTTCGGAAAACCCCAATATCCCCTTTCCGCGTACAGCAGTAAAAACTTACGGATGCCGTCGGTATCGGTGGCACAGACGATAAAACCGGCAGCATCCTTAACGGCCTGCCCTTTTTCGCTGTGTCTGCGCAATGTGCGTGTTGAGATCATGCAACAGATGCGTAATGTTGATGCCGTGAATGGCCGCGCCCGATGCAATGGTGTCAAACTGCGACCCCATGCAGCCGACGCAATGCAGCCCATATTTGGTGAAAACGGCGACGGATTCCGGATACTTAATGACCGCCTCGGCGACATAGGTGCGTTCCGTAATAAACTGCGCGGGGGACGGTTTTGTTCGCTTCGGAGCGCGTTTTTTTTGTTTTTTTTCCGGCACTGTTGCCATAAGTTTCGTCAGTATAACGGAACGTGCCGTCTTCTACAACCCCTGCACGAATTCCTCGGCCCGGCCGTCCGGCGTTGGGACGGCGCTTGCAACCAGCGACAGCACGAACCGGAACGTCGTTCCGGGGCCGTCCGTATTCGCTTCCGCCCACACGGTGCCTCCATGCCGCTCGATGATGTTGCGTACAATGAACAGCCCCAAACCGGTTCCTTCGGTTTGCCGTTTCACTGCATTCGTCCCGCGGAAGAACTTGGTGAACAATTTGTCCGCCTGGTCCTGCGGCACGCCGATGCCGGAGTCGGAAACGCTCACCTCCGCGTGATCCCCGATCCGCCGGACACTGACCGAAACAGTCCCGCCTTCGGGCGTATACTTGAGCGCGTTGTCGATGAGATTTTGCATCACCATCTCGATGCGCGCGGGGTCGAGCTTCACCGGCGCAAGCTTTTCGCTGCGGAACGTAAGGGTAACGCCACGCTCCTGCGCCCGCATCTGGAATGTATCGACCGTTTTTTTGACCACCTCGGGAAGGTTCACAAAGTAGAACGAAAATCCGTACCGTCCCTCCTCGATGCGCGCCACATCCAGCATGTCCGTCACCAGCTGGATCATGCGTTCGTTCGATAGATATCCTTTTTGCAGAAAATCCTTTTGCTCGTCGCTGATCGCTCCGGCGTCACCCTCCAGCAGCATTTTAAAGACCCATTTGATCGCCGACAATGGCGTGCGCAACTGGTGGGCTGCGACGGAAATAAATTCCGACTTCGACCGCGCGATCGCTTTTTCACGTGAAACGTCGCGGACCACGCGGAGAAAGCTGCCTGGCGCGCCTGCCGCGTCAGCCAACGGGATGGTGGTCACCTCGAGATCCGCTTCCGCCGGGTATTTGATCTTCATTTCTATAGTATCAAACCCCTCTTTTTCTTTTTTCTGAATTTTTCTTAGGGAGTCCGCAAGCACCGGATACAGTACTTGCGCAAGCGACGCGAGCCTCGGAAACTGCTGCGTGATGTCCGCCGTGACGACGCGGTCAAGCACATCCTCCCTGGTAAACCCGAGGAGCTCTTCCGCACGGGGATTCACCAGAAGGATCTTGAAGTCGCCATCGTGCTCTATAATGCCCGTATCAAGGTGGGTCACGATCGACCCGATCCTGTCCCGCGCGGCAGACAGCTCGCGGGAATAGCGCACCATAGAAAGCGTGTTTCTTGTAAGGAATACCACAAGGGCAATAAAAAACCCGAAACTTAAAATGATGAAAAAGAGGAATCGGTTCCACGAACCCCATACCGCTTGGTACGGGTCTTCCGCCACAACCGCAAGGTCAAGCGGCTCAAGAACAAGTACCGCCGCCTGAAACTTTTTTCCCTCCTCATCGACGTACGAACCAAAACGGCTTTCCCCTTCTTCGCCGCCCGCTTGTTCCGCAAACAACTCGGCAACAAGGTTGTGCGACGGTGCCACGGCCCCGGCCAGCGACGGTTCGTAATGGGTGATGGCCACTCCTTCTGTGTCGGTCACGTACACAAACTCCTTCTCGTTGGACAGCAACGACGGCGCGAACGAACGAATGCCGCTCACATCAACGACTGCTGCAAGAAAAAAGATTCCCAGTTCCTGCGTTTCGTATCGCTTTACCACCAGAACAAAATGTGTTGTGCGATCCTCTCCGTGCAGCATGGTTGCGGCAAATCCTGAATAAGCCGCTTCGCGAAAGTATTCCTCCCGCGAAAGGTCGCGGAGGGATTCGGGACCGAATTGTGCCGCGCGGGAAACACGCAGCCGCTCTCTCCCACTCCCGTCAAACGCAAAAAGTTCCCGCACATCGTCGCGTCCCTGGAAAAATTGCGCCGCCCGCTCTCGGTCGATCGTGTCAAATGTAATGTTGTCGGTAAGGTTCGACAATAAAAAAAGCGCGAACTCATTCACCCGTTCTTTGGGGTGGTCCAGCACCAGCCGCTGAAATTCGATGGAAACCTTTTCCGCAACCTCCAGCTGGTGCGCAAGCGCTTTCTCCCTGATATCGGTGAGCGCCGGCACGAGCCACGCAAGATTGAACAGCATGAAAAACACCGTGCCGATGACGATAACCCGCCACACGGGAAGGTCTTTCAGCCGCAATCGCCTGCGTTCTGGTGATGGTTGCATAGAGAACTTACTTCAATGCTTATAGCGCAAGCGGATGAAGGTCGCCAAGGTTCTTGCCCGCGCGCGCAGCAACAAGAATGGGAACGGCGAGGGTGTACGATGATGCCATGACCGCCACGACACGCCGTGCTGTCTCTTCCACTATATCATCTTTCACCTCAAACACTAACTCATCGTGGATCTGGAGCAACAGCCGCACGCCATCTTTGGCGTGTTCGCGCACAAGCACCTCGCGCGCGACGCGCACCATGGCGATCTTGATGATATCGGCCTGCAGCCCCTGTATCGGCATATTCTGCGCCATGCGTTCGGCGGCACTGCGCAGCATGGGATTTGAAGACTGTATGTCGGGCAACCATCGTTTTCTCCCCAGCAGCGTCTGCACGAACCCGTACTTTTTTGCGTGCGCTTTCGTGCGCTCCAGAAACGCCGCGATGCCGCTGAAATTCTGAAAATACCGTTCAATGAATTCGCGCGCCTGTTTTTGGTCAATACCCGCGGCGGCAGCAAATGAGCGCTGCCCCATGCCGTACAAAATACCGAAGTTCAGGGCCTTCGCGGCCGAACGCATGGCGGGCGTCACTTCGCTTTCCTTAACTCCCTGCACCTCCGCCGCGGTCGCGCGGTGCACGTCGCCGCCGCTGGTGAATACCTCTATCATTTTTTTGTCGCCTGCAAGCGATGCGATAATACGCAGCTCGATCTGCGAAAAGTCGCACGCAAGCAGCGTATACCCGCGGTCGGCAACGAACGCGGCGCGGATGTCACGCGCAAACTCGCTGCGCTGGGGAATGTTCTGTAAGTTCGGATCCGACGAGGCAAGCCGACCCGTTGCCGCGCCGACCTGACTGTACGAAGTGTGCACGCGGCTGTCTTGTTCCGCGAGCGCGAGCAGCGCGTCCACATAGGTGCCTTTGAGCTTGGCAAGTTCGCGGTAGGAAAGCAGTTCGCCGATGATGGGGTGCGCGTCCCGCAGTTTTTCAAGTTCCTCGGCGCGCGTGGAGACAATACCGGTCTTTGTTTTTTTGAGCCGCCCGCCACTGTTGGTAATACCGAGTTTCTCAAAGAGAATCTTGGAAAGTTGTTGGGGCGAATCAATATTGAACTCTTCGCCCGCCTGCTGATAGATGGCGCGTTCCGCTTTTTGCTTTGCCGTCTCAAGCTGTGCCGAAAGCGCGCGGAGTTTTGCGGGGTCAACCGCAATACCCACCCGCTCCATTTCGGCAAGGATCGACACAAGCGGCATTTCAACCTCGGTAAACAACTTTACCAGCCCATCTTTTCGCATCGCATCCGTCAAAGCGTTGACAAGCGGAAACAACTGCGCTGGGTCGGGGTGTTCGGCGCGCGCATTCAGATACTTTTGCAGAATGTGTTCGAGCGGATACTCGCGTTCCCCCGGCAGTAAAAGATACGCCGCGATCTGCACGTCAAACAGTTCACCCGCAAGCGCGACACCCGCGCGGCGTGCCGCGTGGATGACGCTTTTAAGGTCATGCCCTACTTTTTTGACGCGCGCATTTTCCAAAACGGCGCGCGCTTCCGGAAAACTCGCCGTTACGACCGTTCCGCGCTCGTCGGCAATGGAAATCATATTCTCGCTGGTAAGGAGAAGCGCAACAGACTTCCCTGTGATATCCCCCGCGTCGCCCGACGGCACAGCTGTGCGTGGTGCATCCGGCTGTTCTTCTTCCGCCGCAGCATGTTCACGGGGCAAGCGTCCCCGCAGACTTTGAAACCCGAATTTGGTGAACACTTCTTCCACCGCTGCGCGGTCGTACGCGCCAAACCGCGCCTGTTCACTATCGAACTCAAGCGGTACGTCACGCCGGATGGTCGCCAGACTTTTTGAAAACAACGCCTGGTCTTTGTGCTCCGCAAGCTTTGTACGAATCTTTTCGGGCAGCTCCGTAAGGTGGTCGTACGCATTCTCAAGTGTCCCGTACTTTGCCAGCACCTGGGCGGCGGTCTTATCCCCCACCCCCGGCACACCCGGAATGTTGTCGGATGGGTCGCCTTTGAGTCCCTTGAAATCGTTCATTTGTTCCGGCGCGATGCCAAACCGTTCGCGCACGGCTTTTTCGTCATATGTCACCGTATCGGAAATCCCTTTTTTAAGCGTCAGCACCTCGGTGTTCTCATCCACCAATTGCAGCGTGTCTAGGTCACCGGTAATAATAATGGTTTTGACCGTGGGTCTTTTGCCTTTTACTTTTTCCGCGATGGTACCGATAAGGTCGTCCGCCTCAAACCCTTCCATTTCGTAAATGGGAATGCCGAACGCGCGCACCACTTCTTTGACCTTCGGGAACTGCGATACCAGATCGTCCGGCGTTTTGGGGCGGTGCGCCTTGTACTCGGCGAACTCGTCGTGGCGGAATGTCGGCGCGGGCAGGTCAAAGGTCGCCACGATATACGCGGGTTTCAGCTCGCGCAACACTTTCAACAGAACGCTCGTAAAACCATACACGGCGTTGGTCGGCTCGCCCCCCTGTGAAAGCGGCGGCAGGGCATGAAACGAACGGTGCACCAGCGCGTTCCCGTCAATTAAAACTAATTTTTCTTGCTGTGCCATGCAAAGAGGTAATAGTTATCGTAATGCGCTTTTTCGGCAGCAGTTTTTTTATTTTGCTCGCCCACTCAATAAGCATAATGTTTCGTGGGTCCGCCAGTATCTCATGCATCCCAATCGTGCGTGCCTCCGCGGCGCGCTCCAGCCGATAGCAATCTATGTGGTAAAACCGTACGAACTTTTTTGACTTGATTGAGTGCTGTTTCACCAACACAAATGTCGGGCTATGAATTTTTTCTTTCACCCCGAGTCCCTTGGCAAATCCTTTCGCAAATATCGTTTTCCCTGCGCCCAGCTGCCCTTCCAGTACAATAACCGTTGCGTGCCTGCCGGCGAGTGAACTACCGAGAAGCTCACGTGCCATCAACTCCGCGACGGCCTTTGTTTCTTTCTCATTTTTGGTTGTAACGTCGCTCATTCTTCTATCTTGTTTTGTATTGTGCCCGTTGTTGTGTATTGCTCAAGCGCCTCGAGCACCCATGGTGCGCGCAACAGTTCTTTCATTTTTATGATCTCAGGCAGAGAAAGCCATTGTGCATCAAGTAATTCATCGGGCGGAGTTTTCACTTCACCGCGCGCGGCGACTTTGAAAATATGTTTGACTGATACGGGCGGAATTCCGTGCATACATCCAAGATATTTTGCCTGCACGACGGTAAGCCCGGTTTCCTCTTTCACTTCACGATGAAGCGCTTCATGAAAAGATTCGCCCGTGTCTACCTTTCCGCCCGGTAAACCCCACTTACCTTTTACTGTCTCCGGACGCGCCTGCTGCACGAGTAGAAATTTACCGTTGTGTTCAACAACACCAATAACCGAAACATTCACTTTTATTGATTCTTTCTTGGTGTTTGTGTTCATGTTCTTACATGCGTTCTAACACGCCGATACCAAGGAGGGAAAGCCCATTTTTCAGAACCTGCGCGACGGCGCGCACGAGTGCGAGACGGGAGTTTTTTGTCTGTTCGTCAGCCGTGAGCACGGGGTCTTGCGCGTAGAACCGGTTGAATTCCTGCGTGAGCGTGTTCAAAAATCCCGCGATGATATGCGGCGCGTCGTGCTCGCGCGCCTGCGCCACCACTTCGGGGAATCGCGCAAGGAGGCGCACCAGTTTTTTTTCACGCTCGTTGAGTTTCGACATGCGCTCCGGCAATGTTACTTCCACGCCTGCTTTGCGCATGATGCTTGCCGCGCGCGCATAACCGTACTGGATATACGGCGCGCTGTCGCCGTCCAAACTCATCGCCCGCTCCCAGGAAAACACGATGTTCTTCTCCCGGCTTTGCGACAGGTCGCTATAGATAACCGCGCCAACCCCCACAGCCTCGGCAATCTTTTCTTTTTCACTCTCGGACAATTCGGAGTTTTTCTCTTCCGCGATCGCGCGCGCCCGGGTTTTTGCTTCGGCAAGTACATCCTCCAAAAACACCACGCGCCCTTCCCGTGTGGACATTTTCCCCTCGGGGAGGGACACCAGTCCGAACGGGTCGTGCCGGAACCGCGCGACATTGTACCCCAGTAATCCCAGTGTTTTAAACAACTGCCGAAAATGCAGCGTCTGCTCCGCGCCGACCACATAAATTATTGTTTCGGGCTGAAATGCCTGCAAACGAAACCCCGCTGCCGCAACATCGCGTAAAATATAGAGCGACGAGCCATCTTTTTTCTTGAGCAGAAACGACGGTAGTGATTCGTCGGCAAAATTCACCGCTACCGACCCATCCTCGTTTTGTACCGCTATTGTTTTATCAAGTAGCTTCTTGAGAGTATCTGCAAGCATCGTCTCGTAAAAACTCTCGCCCAGCGCCAGATCAATATTCATGCCAAGCGCGTCATATGTTTTTTGAAAGTCCTTTATGCTCAATAGGCAAAATGCAATCCATTGTTCCACCAACTTCGCATCGCCTTTTTCCAAGCGCTGAAACATTTCTCTCCCCTTTTCTTCCAACTCCGGGTTTTGTTTTGCCTCTTCGTGGAACTTCACATACAGCCGCAACATCTCTTTCATAGGTTCTTTCGCAAACGCTTGTTCGTCCTTCCACTGCGAGAACGCATACAGGAGTTTTCCGAATTGTGTGCCAAAGTCACCGAGATGGTTTACACCCACAACATGAAATCCGCAAAACTCATATATTCGTTTGAGCGATGCTCCTATTATAGTAGAGCGCAGATGTCCGAAACTCATCGGTTTTGAAATATTGGGGTGCGAGTAGTCCATGACGACGAGCTTTTTCGCCCCGTCGTTGGATGCGCCGTAGCTGTTCCCCTGTTCCGCCATCACGGCAAGCGTTTCCTGCACAAGAACATCGGCTTTGAGCTGCACGTTGATATACCCCCCGACGACGCTTGTATCCGCAACGAATGGATACGCCTTGATGCCGTCGGCAAGTTTCGCCACCGTTTCTTTCCCCTTGGCCATGAGCGAAAAACACGGGATGGCAAGGTCAGCGTCTATTTGTTCCGGCGGTTTCTCTATTTTCACGCACGCGTTCGTTTCGCTCGCCACAAAATCCCCTATCTGGCTCTTAAAAGAAACCAGTGGGTAACTCTCAAAGTCAGGCAGCGCAAGCCACGCCTCACTCTGCTCTTCCTTTTTTGTGAGCACCCTTTGTATTTCTTCCTTGCCCAGCTCCAACTCGCGCGCAAACACATCCAGTGCGGGATTTTTTACAAGCTCCTCCTGTAGTTTTTCGTAGATGGTCATCTTATTTTTCACTTTTCTCCCACCCCGTTCCAAGACGCGGCAGTTCGCCGAACGGCCAATTGGCAAGCGCGACCGTAAGTTCAGTGTCTGTTGAAATATTGTCGCGCGCGGCAAGCGCAAGCGCGCACGCGCGGTGCATCCCTTCCACTACCACAATGTCTCCGTTGGCGCTACGGATTGCGGAAATGGTCGTTCGTGCGGGAAAGTGATGGGCGATCTCCCGAACGTACCAGTGATTCTGAACGCCCGGATGGGTAAGCAAATCTTTCAAGCGCGGCGGCTGTTCGGGAAATGTCGGATAAAACCACTGTGTCCAGGCATGAAATAACCCGCCTCGCCAGTTCGGTACCTCGGCGAGCGGGTTTGAAACGCGGTACAGCGCCCAGGAAAGTTCCGTGCCGCGCAAGTTCTCGTGCGTTTTTTCACGCCATGCCTGCCATGACGCAAACCCTTTGGCTTTCCAGTACGTCTGCCAGTGTTCCAAACCTTCCTCAATATCCCGCCACGTGTCAAACACTTCCGGCCAGGTTACATCTTTTACTTTTTTGAGGTGTTCCATAAAAACAAAAAACGGGGTTATCCCCGTATCGTAGCGCATTTCGTCGCATAAATAAAGAGTTTTCTTTCATAATACGCCTACAAGACATGGATGTCTTACGGATGCTTAGGAACAAACAAACGTGGAGCGACCCGGTCCTCACATTTGATTCTTCCCTTTCCATCTTGGCATTCTATACCACTAAAATAGTGAGGATTGAGACGAAGCTCAAACATTTCTAAAACTAGGAAAAATCCCAGCAAAGTTAGTATGATTGCCAAGATTAGCCTAAACCAATGTTCTTTAAACCAACTCATGTCTCTGCAATGAGTGAAATCTGCTTTCTATCTGCGTTAGCGAACGTCTGTGATAATTCAAAACTATCTCTCCCGCCGCAGCTTCAGGGATTTGTAGATGATAAGGATAAGAGAAATTATAAAGAAAAGTCCTGCGGTAAACCAAACCATACCCTCGCGATCAAAGCCACCGCCGAAACCGATAAAAAGTCCGCCGCGGCTATCAGCAACGAAAACAATGAGGATTGCCGCGAGGGGCAGATACCACTTCGTGAACCTCGCCCATGAGTGGAAGATTTCCTCGCGGAGAAAGTAGAGAATGATAGAAATGGTAAAAATGGCGATAGAAAAGAAAAATAACGGTTCTAACACCAACTCTGAAACATCAGCCCACAAAGATCCTGCGTGAATAAGGTTATGCTTAGCGGAAAAAAATATAAATATCAAAAGACCAACAAAAATTAGAAATGTTGCCAAAAGAGTTACCTTTATTTTTTGTATATATCCCATGCAAGCTACACACTGGTTTTATCCCTGATTCGAGTTATGACTTCTCTCAACTCTTCCGCTTCCTCTGCCGTCAACACGCCTTTCTTTTCAAATCGTTTAATCACTTCAAGTAGGTCCTTAAACGCCTGTTTGGTCTTTTGCTTCTCAACTTTCTTGTTCTTATGTTCTTTTGCAAGCTCCTTTTCTACTTTCCCGATGCTCTTTAAAAGCTTCTTCTCTTTATTGTCTGGCAAATCGAGCGTTTTGACAATCCCTTTCAGAATAGTCAGAAGGTCTGCTGCGCTGATACCTTCTTCGCTCCCTTCAAGCATAAGATCATCAGTGCCGTCCCCATCCACATCAATCACAAGTTCTGGCGGTAAACTGGAAATGCCCCCGGCAGGAATAACCATTGCAGCGGTAGTGCTCGCCGTCACGGGAATATTAATAAATGCCGTTGATGTAGCTACAACATCGTTACCTTGGATTTCATCTATAGAAAAGGTGAATGAACTCAATGCCTCACCTCGCAGGAAAACTGTTGTAGTGGTTGCGGTGTTTGCGCCAGCATACTTCACCTCGCCAAACTCACGGTAGTAGGAATTTGGAATCTGCTTTTCATACAAATGGATATCCGATGTTGGGTCGGGATTTAGAATGAGACCGGTGTGACGACCCATCCCATCGTAGAGGTGAAGTTCGACGGGCGAATGAAGTGTAAAACGAAGGCGTTTTTGAGTTCCACCTGCTGGTTGGGAACTAACAATAATCCCCCCGTCATCAACTACCCTGTCTCCGGTGATAACACCCTTAAGAAAGATTTGTAGTTCATCAACTTCTAAAATAGAAGCGTGATTACGATCTCGGTTAAAAAACGCTTGAAAAAGATTATTATGTTTAAAGAGGTCTACCCACCAACGCTCAACATCTGGGGTTGAGGTTGCCATCCACAACGCGCTTGGAACAACCACGGTTCCGTCACCGTCTATCGTTTGTTCAAGTGCGCGGTCAAGGTGTTCCAATGTATCGGCACAAAATGGAGTATCACAGTCGTCATAAGAAATCCCGCGCACCGTATCAACACCCCACCCCGCGATTTGCACCACTTCAAAGCCCTCGGGCGGTATCCAGCTAGTAAGTGTTGTGTGAACGTTCTCCGCGTAATCAAGAAAGAACGGATCTACAACGTTTGGGGTATCAATGTCATCCGACTTTGGGTCTGCCCACTTTCCTTCTCGCCCTGTCATAAAATCCCGTAGTGCGGATGCAGTTGTAATGGACGTCCCCGCGAGGTCGGAAAGTTCCTCCACATTTGTGATCTCATCTGAAAATTCAATAACGGGAGTTTCTACAGTAGTGAAATACCCGCTGGATGGCAAAAGATGATACGTCGCGGGAATGCTTTCTGCAAACTCGCGCGCTGTTCCTTTGGCAATATTTGTCGTTCCATGCAAGAGCGAGGCTATTGCCTCCGGCGTCCCTACTTGTGGCGAAGCAACCAGGATAAGCTTGTCCATTTTCCCTAATACGTCGTGGTAAGGATGCGCGGGGTTTTCGAGCTCTTTCAAAAGATACTTTGCCAAAAGCCCGCCGTTAGAGTGCGTAATGAGTGTAACTTTCCCTGTTGCGGAGGTTTCGGCAAGCCGCCGGAGTTCTTCAAGAATATATGGTTCGTCGGTTTGCTGAAAGTATAAAACCTTATCCTTCCCGTTCTCCGTTCCAGTTATCGTTCCTTTCTGTAAAAGATCGCCGAGCATCATGCGCCAATCGTAGGAAAGCGCTTTCCATTCGTTGATAGATTTCCCCTCGCCCGCAACTTCGTCGTCCATAAACTCTATGAACTCTTTGTAGGCGTTTGTCCCGGGCCAGTTGTCCACTTGAAGGAGTGTCTGGTCGATAACATCATGAGTATAAATATCTGCAAATTGGCTCGCTCGTGTGTCACTTGAAAATGTGAGTTGGTCAATGTCGTTGAGTCCGTTTGGTTCCCACAAGCGGTCCTGCCCAAAGACACCAGGCCGATACATACGGCTCACACCAAGCCCTGGGAGAAATGCCACGTTGGAGTAGCCGGATTCAAAGGTGAGTGTTCCACTTTCGGGCAAACGAACCGCACTTTCACCGTCGGACGCTGCAAAATAATATTCATGTGTCCCCTTCAGAAATGTGCTGGTTGCTATATATTGCTCGCCGTTTGAGAAGTTTCCGTCGTGCAGTTCCGATGAAGCAA
>JBBTXL010000051.1:0-1910 GCA_038062295.1 Patescibacteria group bacterium | reverse complement strand
AGGGGGTCAAGAACAAGCGCAATGTCCACGCCATCAACAACCGCTTTTATCTCCTGCGGTGCATTATTGTCTTCATCTGTGTACACTACTTTCAGTACGAACGGCGTGGAACTTGCAACTCCTTTGTTGGGATGTACACCATCTGCGCCATACCCTTCTTCCTGTGAAAATGAGAGTGCTGGGATGTGCTGGGCGGGCGAGGGCTCAATGCCGTTTAACACAGCCGCCATCACCGGGTCGCCCTCAATGTTGGTAAATGCATTGGGGAGCGCCATGAATTTCAGTGCGTCCACCACCGCGCCTTGCGGCAGACCAAACGCGTCAAGGTCTATCGCGGCACCATAGAGATTTGAACTGGCGGGGCCGCAGGTATTCATAGAGAGAAAACTGCTCGCGCTGTACGCAACAAAATCGGTATATGCACCGCCGTACTGCCGCACGGCAATGGCGTACGGGTCGGCGCTGAAGCGCGCGCTGAAAAAGACGAGGTCGGGACCGGAACTGTTTGTCCCGAGAAAATCCGTAAACTCAAGTTCAAATAAGTTTGCGTTCCCTGCATACCCGATATTGGTGATCCCCGTGCGCGGCGAGTAACCGGTGAGTGCGTCATGTAGATTTGTAACTCCAGAAAAGTTCAGCGTCCCCGGCTCAAGCTGTGTCACCTCGTCAGCAAATGCGCGTTCGTCAAACACAAACGGCCCGACACTTATTGTGCCGGGCTCAAACGGCGTCGTCGCATACGTTCGCCCCGCGGCGCCGGAGTGGTGGCCGAATTCGTTGTATGCGAGTACGTAATATCCGCGGGTTGTTCCGGGAGCAAGGCCGGTTTCAGAGTAGTGCGTTTGCGTGGGCGGCACACTCACGATCCCCAAAAACTGCAGGAAGGGTGCGCAAGTCCCGCCAAACCGATGGATGTCGTAGCGGGTGACACCCGGGATATCAAACGATGGCGTCCATGAAATATCTATCTGCGCCGGCGAAACGGCAGTTACGGTAACCGTAACTTCCGTGGGGGCAATACCATCATCGGGAACCTGCGCATGTGTTCCGGGTGCCGCATAAAAAAATAAAAGTCCTGCCCCAAGGACAAGGATAAAAAATGTGAATGTATGAGAGGAAAAGCGCATGGTGCGGATGTAATAGCAACTGTGTTTCCCGCACCCAGTGTATCCAACCACACCGAAAAAGTCAATTGAAAACAAACTACGCCGCCAAGGAAACCGGCGTGGCGTTTTCGGGTTGTTTGAACGGGAGCTGGATGTAGAACTGCGAGCCCTTGCCCTCGCCTTCGGATTCCGCCCACACGGCGCCGTGATGCGCTTTCATGATCTCTTTGGCAACATACAGCCCCAGGCCTGAGCCGTCGGTGTGAAGCTTCGTCACGCCTTTGGCGCGGGTGAACTTTTGGAACAGATTCTGTAAAGTTACAGGCGCAATGCCAAGCCCCGTATCTTTCACGGCGACAACGACACCGTTGGTCCTCCGCTCCACAGAAACAGCAACACTTCCCTGCGGCGTGTATTTAATAGCATTGTCAATAATATTGGTAAACACCTGGCGAATTTTGTTGAAATCGGCCGATGCAGTAACGTCGGCATCGTCTGGCGAAACAGAGAACGAGACGGCGATATTTCGTTTTTCGGCGTTGGGTTTGAGTTCCTCCACAATATCACGCAGGACATTCGCAACCTTCACGTCTTCAAACGCAAGCTGGAATCGCCCCTGCTCAATGCGGGAAATATCCAACAGGTCGTTTACAATATATATGAGCCGGTTTGCGGACTGAAATACTTTGTCCAGCACCCCGCGCACTTTGAGTGTGATCTCGCCGTACGAGCCTTCGAGCGTCATGGAAGTGTACCCCTTAATGGCGGTGAGCGGCGTACGCAGCTGGTGCGACGCGATGGAAA
>JBBTXL010000050.1:0-4935 GCA_038062295.1 Patescibacteria group bacterium | reverse complement strand
TACTGCGTCGGGCAAGAGCGATTTGGCTGTACAACTCGCAAAGAAATTCAACGGGGAGGTTATCTCCGCCGACTCGCGGCAGGTGTATAAAGGGCTTGATTTAGGCACCGGGAAAATCACCAAACAAGAGATGCGCGGTATCCGACATCATCTGCTTGATGTTGCTCCGCCCCCAAAACAATTCGATGTGGCGCAATATCAAAAACTGACGCATCACGCGATTGCCGGCATCTTGAAGCGCGGAAAACTACCCATCGTGTGTGGTGGCACGGGACTATACATTTCCGCTATTGTAGATAATCCTTCGTATCCTTCCGCTACGCCCGACAAAAGACTGCGGGCGCAACTTGAACATAAAAGCCCGGCCACGCTATTTGCAATGTTGAAAAAACTTGACCCGGCGCGCGCACAAATAATCGACCGCAACAACCCACGCCGCCTGATACGCGCGATCGAAATCGCAAAAGCGCATGGTCCTGCCGAAGCGCTTAAAAAAAATCCGCTGTACGATACATTGCTCATAGGCATCCGCGTCCCGCCGGAAAAACTAAAAACCGCACTCCGAGCACGGCTGCTCAAAAGAATGCGGCAAGGGATGGTACAAGAAGTGAAGCGTCTCCACACTAAGGGCGTTTCCTGGAAACGCATGGAAGAACTGGGGCTTGAATACCGATACGGTGCGCGTTACCTGCGCGGGGAACTCTCCAAGCAAGAACTCATCGAAACACTCACCGCTAAAATTTGGCAGTATTCCCGCCGCCAGATGACCTGGTTCCGCAAAATGCCAAATATTCGTTGGTGCACGAATAAACAACAAGCAATGCGCGGGGTGCGCATGTTCACTGCTCGTTACTGAATCTGCTTTCCTTCTTTGTAGGCGGCAAACTCCGTCCGGTTCACCGAAACGACGTCTTCCGGTGAAATACCCAGTGACGCAAGCGCCGCATCCGTCCGCACCCACTGTTTGGTGAGTGCCAACGGGTCGATAAGATATGTCTTGGTAGTGCCGATAAGGCGGATGGCGCGCACGGTTTTATGCATGGTAAGCTGTTCCTGTGAAACGGTAAGAACATTCGCCCACCGGTTGCCGGCGTATGAAGCGAACACCTCGCCGTTGGGAATGGGTTTTTTCAGTCCCTGCGGCGTGATGTAGTATACGGTCTCGTTATCCGCGGTTTTTACCAAAGAACCGGCGGCGAGCGGATACGGTCCGGTTGTTTGCGCAACGGATGCCGGCTGTTGTGTCGGCACCGGGACTGCAACATCCGCGATCGGATTTCCCTCCTGATAATAATCCCGTTCCCGGGTGTTGATCGAAAACACCTGCTCCCAGCGCCACCCCTTACGCTCAAACGCTTCGGGGGTCATGTTGAGCCATTGCTTTTCGGCTTTGCCGCTCGATTCGTCAACCTCTCGCAGGAAAAAAACGCGGGGATCACCATCTGCCTGATACAGGTCGGAAATTATATATGAATCCAGTGTGGATTGATCAACCGTGACGATCTCGTTCCACCGAAAATGGCCGTACATGCCAAAGACAGCCGGATTGAAAATATGGCGGCGATACCCATGCCCGTTGACGATCCACACCCTAACCCCGTCGGGTCCGGTGATAAGCGCCCCCTCCCGGACACCGGAAGAACCGGCAACTGCGGGCGCGGGTGGAACGCTTGGTGTAGGGGTAGTGCCCCCCGACGAAGGCGTTGGCGCAACAGAAGGCGCCTGAATTGAAGGAGTAGGGGAGGAGGATGGGGGCGGTGTTGGCGCGGGAGACGGCGCCGGCTGCGGCGCGGGCGTGGTCGGGCTTGTACCGCTCCCCGAGGTGCCGACCGTGTACGCACCGTTCACCACCGACGACAAAATATCTTCCTCGCCACTCGCAACATTGGAGTCTGCCGTGTTGCCCGGCGCGAAATCAAACGCAACGTTCGCTATCCCCTCGCTCACAGTCCTGAAATGCGCCGTGGCGACTGTCCCGCTGCCCGAATACGTCGCGCCCGTATTGGTTACCTGCGAGAACGCAATGGTGCCAGTGGTAACATTGACCGTATTGAACAGTGTAGTGGGCATGAGTGTGCCCGGGGTGATCTGTATGCCGGCGGTTCCCGCATCGTCATCTATAACTTCCAGCAGCGCGGGGTTATACCGCAGATAAAACACGTCGGCGCCATACACCTGATTTCCTTTCGTATCGAGAACGACGGCAACGGAAAAAGTATCGCCGACGCCATAGGTCCCCGAAGCGGGCGAAAGCGAAAGCGATGCCGTCACAGCCGCACTTGCGCCGACCGGCACGAGCGTAGCAAGCGCAACAATAATAAGAGAAACGGTGCGCATAGATATTAGTCTCCGACGTTCATCCAATTTTTCCGGAGATACCCCCAATCAACCGTATTGACCCGCCGGTCGCGGTTGATATCCGAGCGTACGTAGCTGGTTCCCCAATCCGCACTCATACGCGCCCAGTCAAGCGAGTTGACGATGCCGTCACTGTTGAGATCGCCGGCCAAAAGTTCCGGCAATGTGATGAGGGCACCCGCCCCGACGAACACGCCCGACACCTTTTTCTTCAGATATCGGTCCGAGGAAACCGCAACATCATAGATACCGGGGCCCAGCAATTTATTACTGAACGTGTTGTCAACCAGCACCGTGATCTGCCCGGTGCTGGTAGGGCGCGTGGTGACCGTAATCTCCGGCGTCGTGGAACCGGTTGTGAACAGTTCCAGCGTGAACGTCACCATACGCGGATCTGTCACACCTTCGGCGCTCACCGTGAACGTCGGCGCGGCAAGCAACGTGAACGAAACGACGGTATCGGTCGTATTCACATTGCCCGCTGTGTCCTTGCACCGAATATAGAAATTGTTCTGTCCCACTACAAGATCACGGGACGCTATCAGCATGGAGAACACATCATCGTTCGTAAATATGATCGGCACAAAACGATGCGGGAACAGAAAGCGCGGCAGGGCGTCATATGCCGTTCCGGCAACGCGTCCGAATTTACATGCCGCGATTCCGCTCTCGTCAAACGGCAGGACGGAGATGTGGATGTTCTTTGGCATAAAGAAAGAGCCGATAGGGGTCGGGTTCAGAATGGTCGGCGCCGCGCTATCGGTGACGCCCGTGAACGAAATAACCATGTCGCTTGGCGTCGCGGCACCCGAGGCATCACGGCACTTCACATAGTATACATTACTCCCCAGCTGTATCTTTGAAGACGACAGCATCGCCGTATGGGTCACACCGCCATCCCGCGAATACAGCGAGCTAGGCATGGCGTCGTACGCGGTTCCCGGTGCCGTGTTGTACCGGCAGGTCGATTTCTCGTTGGTTTCCACGCTCAACGTCACGGAAAGGGAGACAGACACCGGACCCGACGGCTGGGGATTCGAAACGACCGGCGGCAGTCCGTTCGAGGCGACGGTTACGGATGCATTAGAAACAGAGCTCAAAATATCCGCTCCCCCGATCGAAATATTCGTATCCGAAGTTTTTCCCGCAACAAAATCAAAGGTAAGATCCGTCTCCCCCGGTGCAATAGCGCGAAAATGGATGGTCGCCAAGACGCCGCTCCCCGAATATGTTCCTGTACCCTGCGTCGTCTGTGAAAAGAATATCTTGCTATACGACCCCACTTCATTCCGCGCGGTGTTCGGCAGGAGCGCCCCTGCCGT
This sequence comes from Patescibacteria group bacterium, assembly GCA_038062295.1. Classification (GTDB taxonomy): domain Bacteria; phylum Patescibacteriota; class Minisyncoccia; order GWC2-36-17; family WO2-46-25; genus JBBTXL01. The sequence continues at coordinate 1,255 of JBBTXL010000050.1, read as the reverse complement.
GATCTGCACGCCGTCGGTTGACGGATCATCATCAACAACACTCATCGCGTTGCGGTCATAGTTCAGATACACATCCACGCCGTCGATGGCGGAACCCGCGGTGTCGAGCATGATGTTAACGGCAAACGCATCGCCCGTCACTTTTGAAAACGACGCGGGCGCGAGCGTCAGAGACGGCCCGGCGGGCGGAGGCGGCGGAGCGACCGTTATGGTATACGCCCCGTTCGTCACCGATGCGAGTACATCCGTACCGCCGCTGGCAACATTGCAGTCGGTTGTGTTTCCCGACGTAAAATCAAACGTGACGCTCGCCGTTCCCGCAGCAAGCGCCGTAAAATACACGGTCGCGAGCGTTCCTGACCCCGTATATCCGCCACCGCTCACAGCTTGCGCGAACGCGATCTTGCCCATTCCCGCATCCACTATGTTTGCCGTCGTTGTCGGCATAAGTGTTCCCGGCACTATCTGTACGCCGCTTACCGACCCATTGGAATCCTGAACGGAGAGTAACGCAGGATTATAGTTCAGGTAATAAATATCTACGCCATCAACCGAGGCACCCTGGGCATCGAGTACAATGCTTGCAGTGATGGTATCACCGACATGGTACGAACCACTCGCCGGAGAAAGCGTGAGTGTCGCAGCACTCGTGAGTGCCGGAGCGGCAAACAATAGAAGTGCTACAATGATATAAAAATATATATATTTCATCATATGGTTATCACCAGTTATAAATAGTTTAGTTCCCCGATTCAAACCAATGCTTACTGATGAAGCTGGAATCAATAGAGTTCACTATGCCGTCTTTATTTAGGTCGCTTTTACCTCCTGCAGTTGAAAACCATACCGCACTCATGATGGACCAATCAAGTGAATTGATCGTGTTATCCAGGTTCAAATCTCCCGTGGGCAACACGGGTAATATGACGCTTGCACCAGAACTGAGGTTATACCCGTTCAGCTTTTTCCGCAGATGGTACTGGGATACGACCGCGATGTCGTACGTCCCCGCATTCACGGAAACATTCGCAGGAAGCATGATTTTCCCTGCGGTATCCGGTTGTGCGAGGAACTCCGCCGCCTTTTGAGAGGTCCCCGGAGAGTAAAGCGTTATGGTGAAATATTGTGTCACCACGGATGCTCCTTCCAGGCGCGGGGTAAATGTCACATTGCTCAACCCGCCGCCGCCAGATGCGGTCGTGGGTTTCTCGATACTATTAACAGCCGGCGAGAGCGGACCGAAACAGTCCCCCCC
>JBBTXL010000049.1:0-3466 GCA_038062295.1 Patescibacteria group bacterium | reverse complement strand
TGAGATCGGATTGCGCAAAGCGCTCGGCGCAACCAACCGCGATATTCTGACGCAATTCCTTCTGGAAGCGATGCTGCTCACGGGCGCAGGCGGCATTATCGGCATTACGCTCGGGGGCCTCCTGGCATTTGTGGCAGCGGTTGTTCTGACCGCGGTCGTGGGGCTTTCGTGGTCCTTCACCCTGCCGCTCTCGGCTGTTGTTATCGGCGTTGCCGTGGCGGCGGTCATTGGCCTGGTATTTGGCATCTATCCTGCCCGCCAAGCGGCACTGAAAAGCCCCATTGAAGCATTGCGGTACGAATAGTATTGAAGTGGGATTTGGACTATGGTATGATGGAACGCATAATAATCATTAGCTAAAACTATGGAAGAACAAGTTCCTCAGACACCGAAAGAAACCACGCAACCCCAACAGAGCGCGGGGCAAGACAAGAACAGCATGATGGTGCCCGTCGCCGTCGTTATTGCCGGCGTCATCATCGGCGGCGCTGTTTTATTCACTGGAAAGCAAAACGCGCCTGCACCAGGAACGAATACAAATCCGACGGCGCAGACCGCACCACCGACCGGCCAAGCCGCTGATGCACCGGTTACGGTAAAAGCGGTTTCCGCAAGCGAGCATGTTCTGGGGAACCCCAACGCGGATGTGTTCCTTATTACCTACTCCGACCTTGAATGCCCATTCTGCAAACGTTTTCATCCAACCACGAAACAGATCATCGCGGCATACGGGAATAAAGTTGCTGTGGTATACCGTCATTTCCCGCTCTCGTTCCATGCAAATGCCCAGAAAGAAGCAGAGGCATCCGAATGTGCGGCGGAACAGGCCGGCAACGACGGATTCTGGAAGTATATAGATGCGATTTACGAGCGCACAACCTCCAACGGCACCGGATTCGCGTTGGACAAACTCGCACCCCTTGCTAAAGAGCTTGGCATGAACGACACAACATTCCAGCAGTGCCTGGATAGCGGAAAATATGCCGCCAAAGTCGCACAAGATATGAGCGAGGGCGTGCAGGCGGGTGTCACCGGAACACCGGGTAATATCTTACTTGCCAAAGACGGGCAAACCAAGATGCTTGCGGGTGCATATCCATTCGAAACATTCAAAACGGAAATAGATAAGTTACTGCAATAGTAAAATCCATTCGAGTAATTTAAAAGCGGAAGCCATTGTGGCTTCCGCTTTTTATTTGTAAAACTGGGCTCCGTGAAACTATCCTGTTTGTGTCTCAGACCGGCGTTTTTTTCCTCATCAATTAATCGCCAGAAAGAATCATTGATTGGTGTATCCAATGTAAGTCCCAGGTCCCTTAACTGTTTTTTCACATCAACCAAAGATGTTTTTCCAAAATTCCTTGTTCTCAGTAGCTCACCCTCAGATTGTCCAATCAACTCCGCAACAATGCCAATGTTAGCATTTTCTAAGCAGTTTAGGGTGCGCGCTTTAAGCTTCAAACCAATCACCGGGTGTAACATTAGATCAATCGGCAGCTCTATTAATTCCCCATAAACGGTTTTCCCTCTCAGTATACCCCCTTCGATAACAAATTCAGAAGTAATTTCACGACGGGAATTATCTTCTTCCCTCATGTATGCCTGTATGGCAGTAGCAACCATCCTGGCATGCCGCCAGTCAGCACGAATGTTTTTGAAATCTTCTCTTTCCACTCCAAGACTGCTGAGTACCTCCAGAGTTGCCGTAATCTCTGAGTATGGCGTTTCTCTTACTAGGTTCCCCATTGGTCACCTCTCCCTTGTTTATTGGCTCTCCCCTCATGGGCTCGCCGAGTTTTTAATGTGCTCAATATTACTACCACGCTACAACTAAATTGTCAATCCTACGAAACCAACCCTTTATGCTACTCCCATTTTTGCCTCTTGCCAACGACCGACCTGCCCGCTTCGACGCAGCTACGTCTGTAGTGAGTCGGGTGGGGAAGAAAATGAGTGGGTGCTAATTATTGACTTTTTTGATTAGGGTGTGTTATCTTTCACTAATCTCGGACTGATTTAGTCTGAATATATATGGTCATATCACGCAAAACCGATTACGGCCTTATTCTTATCGGCGCCCTGAAAGCAACGTATGCTTCGGGGAAATTTGTTTCGCTCCGCACGATTGTACAGCAGTATCGGCTCCCCTACGCTTACATTGAAAAGCTCGCCGGACAGCTGAAGCGCGCCGGTATTTTAGAAGCGCACACGGGTAAGGTGGGCGGCTACCGACTTGCACGTAATCCAAAAACATTGAGTGTCGGCGCTATTGTTGACACATTTCAACAGGAACCGATGATGCGCTGCCTGCATGCCCAACATCCGCAAAAAGCATGCGCCCTGGTATTCACCTGCCCCACGCGCAAAGGGTGGAATAAAATAGAACGGAAAGTGAGCGAAACGCTCAACCACATTACCGTCGCACAGTTATAAATATGGGACGCCCTCTTCTTGCCATTAAAAATATTACGGTGGTCGCCGACAAAAAGGAAGTTGTAAAAGACTTTTCGCTTATCATTCGCGCCGGTGAAACGCATTTTCTCCTGGGCCCCAACGGTTCCGGAAAAACATCGCTGTGCTGGGCGATCCTTGGGCACCCCAATTACCGGATAACGCGCGGCGACATCCTCTGGAAAGGAAAAAGTGTTCTCGCGCTCACCACGGAACAGCGGGCGCGCCTGGGCATTTTTCTTTCATTCCAGGAGCCGCCCGGGATCGCTGGTGTCAGTGTCGGTTCTTTCCTGCAAACGACCGCGCGGGCACTCGGCGGAAAAACCGTACAATGGGAACCGAAACACGCCCAAACCGTAATGCGTCGCCTGGGTATGCCCAATTCCCTTTTGGAACGCTCGCTCAACGAAGGGTTTTCCGGCGGCGAAAAGAAGAAGGGAGAAATGCTCCAGCTTGCCGCCGCACGCCCGCAGTGCGCGCTGTTGGACGAGATAGACGCGGGTATAGACATTGACTCGCTCAAAAGTATTGCAACCATACTCCGCGCCGCAACAAAAAAAGGCATGGGGATGCTGTTCATAACCCACACGCTGCGCGCCGCCCGCGCTCTGCGTCCCGACGCCGTCCATATCATCAAGGACGGGCGTATGGTCGCTTCCGGCACGACAGCGATTTTGAAAAAATTGGAGCGCGGCGGCTTCACACAATTTATATAATATGAAAACAGCGATTCGCCAACCATCATATACATATGGGTTTCATGACAAACGAACTCCCCTGTGGCAAACAAAAAAGGGACTGTCTGCTGATGTTGTGCGCGCCATTTCCAACCGCAAGAACGAACCGACATGGATGCGCGATTTTCGACTCCAGGCATTGAAACTTTTTGAAGCAAAACCGATGCCGGCGTGGGGTGGTGATCTGTCGCATATTGATTTTGACAATGTTACCTATTACGCGCAACCGGCGGAAAAACAAAGTAGGGCATGGAAAGATGTTCCTGCGGACATTAAAA
>JBBTXL010000048.1:4712-5165 GCA_038062295.1 Patescibacteria group bacterium | reverse complement strand
AGAATTTTCTAATGTCGCATTTGAGCACCCAGCAGGTGCGTGTGTTGTTTTTACTCACCCGATAACCGAATACGCGAAAACGGTTGAGTGCTTTGTGGGTTCCCTTGTTCAGACGGCATGAATAAGAATCGGCGATAAACACACAGTCAAAGAACGGATACAAAATACGATAGATGGCATGGTGCAGTAACCTATCCCGCACGAGCGCTTTGTGAATATCGCGGGGCTTTGGGTCGGATATTCTAAAGGCATGGTAGCCGCCGTGCGTATACGTTTTATTCACAAGCTCGTGGTGAAGTGCAAACACATTATCAAAAAGCTTGTACTGAAACTCCTGAACGTCTTTTCTGTTGCGCTTTCCTTTCGCGAACTCTTTCCATGCGTCAAGTAAATTGTCAATGGAAATGATATCATGGTAGGTGTGGATCAACTGACTTCGCATACTACTCATAG
>JBBTXL010000048.1:0-4674 GCA_038062295.1 Patescibacteria group bacterium | reverse complement strand
CTCAAGTTGAAAGACGCATACGGCGTTTGGCAAATATATCTCCCGCACTTTCCAAAGGCAAACCGTTTCACCATCGGGTCAAAAATAGATACGGTTTTTCTTGAAGCCATTGAATTTTGTTTTCTTGCAAGTTACGCCACAGGTATAGAAAAACAGGCGTTGCTTGAGAAAGGAATTTCAAAAGTTGATCTTCTGAAGCTACTGCTCCAACTTGCGTGGGAAATGCGTGCGCTGGACAATAAAAAGTATATTCATCTATCCGAGCACCTTGCCGAAGTCGGCAGGATGCTTGGCGGATGGAAGCGACAGCTCACACAAAAAAACTCCCATGAAAAAACATGGGAGAAACCATAAAAGTAGCGAACACCGAGGAAGCGATAGTCGGCATTCCAGTCGTTGTCCCACCAATTAAGGTTGAGGTTCCGCTTGGAACTGTTCCTGTTGAGGTACAGCACATTGCGCTTGCCGTTGATCTGCGCGGTACTTTTGTGTGAAACGCCATCTGTACCACCACCCATTGAATGTTCGTTGGGTTGTATCGTATGTGCAACATTATTTGTTGCCAGCGTTTCATACCAACTGTCTTTGGTTTTTTAAAGACAACCTCACGACACTCTGTAAGCAGCCGTAACCGTTTACATTCTCGTTCATAAGGGTTGCGGGCACATTGCCCAAAGCCATAACCTTGGACTTTTCATTTGCACTTTGATTATATCAAAAGAAAACGCCCCGTGTACATTTTGAAATGTACACGGGGCGTAATGCAAGGGTTCAAGATTCCAAGGGACAATGTCCAAAGGAACCAAGAACCAAAGACCTATTTGCGAACACCGAGGAAGCGAGAGTCGGCAAACCAGCCGTGGCCCCACCAAAAAAGGCCGAGGCCCCGCCTGGCACTGTACCTGCTGAGGCACAGCACATGGCGCTCGCCGCCGATCTGCGCGGATGAGCCGAGGGCAATAACAAGGTTTTGCCCATTCCACCCCTCCCACAACAAAAGTTCGTGGGAGTTGGCGGGCTCATAACCTTCCGCTTGCATTCGCTGTACTGCTTCTTCGGAAGAAACATTTTCTCCGAAGTGGAACTCCTTATAGTCGTTCCACAGGCGGTCAGGAATGGGGAACCGCTCATTGGTAACGTCGGGGTTCACCCAATCAAAGGCGCGGACTTTAATGAGGGGGGTGAGTGATGCAATGGCAGATTTTGCCGCCTTCACTACAATCTCAACTTCGTCGCGGAGAAGACGCAATGCCCCTTCTTCGCCACCCAGCTTGTTGATAACTGCTTCAACCTGTCCGAGAGTAAAATTTCCGTACTTCATGACTCCTCCTTTTCGGCTGTATGCTGAAGGTTTCCCTCTGCCCGAGGTTATGGGGCCGAAGATCGGCTTGGCTATTGTGTTTTTAACGTCCTAAAACTTGTTTTCACATTATATATCATATTTAGTATACTGTCAAGTGTTGACAGATAGTATTACTAAAAGATATATTATAGATATATGACTACTCAAATCATTTTCAAGGTGGACAAGAAACTTAAGGAGGAAGCCCTTGCAAAAGCGCACCGCGAAGGCATCCCTTTTTCCACTGTTTTAAAGCTTGCGACCAAAGCGTTCGTCGGAGGGTCGTTGGATGTTGAACTCACGGGGAAAAACAAGCAACTCAACGCCGCCGTCAAAAAAGAGCTTGCTCACATTCTCAAGGAAGTGCGGCGCGGCGAGAACCTCTCTCCCGCGTTCCGCACGGCGCGCGAAGCGATGCGACATCTCAAGACAGTGTAAAATGCGGGTTGTTTACCACAAAAACTTTGAAAAGAAATTTCGGAAGCTTCCCGCAAAAGTAAAGGAGCGTTTCTACGGGAGACTTGCGCTGTTTTATAAGAACAAACACGCAAAAACACTCAATAACCACTCTGTTGACACCGCATACCCCGGTGTGCGCAGTATCAACATCACCGGAGACTACCGGGCGCTTTTTTATGATGTGGGGGAAACGGTAACGTTCCTTACTATCGGCACACACACCGAACTGTACTAACGCAACGAAGCTTACGCACCAAGCTTTTTCTGTATAAAAGTAGTGAGCTCGCCGATGGCAACGCGTTCCTGTGTGAGCGTATCGCGGTCGCGGATGGTGACCGTATCGTTTTCCAGTGTGTCAAAGTCTATGGTGATGCAGAAGGGCGTGCCGATCTCGTCTTGACGCCGGTAGCGTTTGCCGATATTGCCGTTGTCGTCAAACTCGCACATCCAATGCGGGACGAGAGACTCAAATACTTCTTTCGCCTTAGCGACAAGCTCGGGCTTGTTTTTCAAAAGCGGAAACACGGCGGCTTTCACGGGAGCCAGAGACTTGGGAAGCTTCAACACAATGCGCGTTTCTCCTCCATCCAAAGATTCTTCCGTATAGGCCTCCGTAAGAAACGCAAGGAACATACGTCCGACACCGACAGAAGACTCAATGATATGCGGAATATATTTTTCACCGGTAACCGGGTCAAGATAATCAAGTGCCGTACCGGAAAACTTGGCATGCTGTGAAAGGTCATAATTGCCCCGCGCGTGAATACCTTCCAACTCTTTGAAACCAAAGGGGAAATTGTATTCGATGTCGTATGCTTCTTTGGCATAAAATACAAGGTTTTCATGCTTGTGCCAGCGCAGATTCTCCGCTTTCATGCCAAGATCAAGATAAAACTTCCAGCGATACTCTTTAAGCTTTTCGTACTCTTCCATTTCCTTGTCCGGATGCGTGAAATACTGCATCTCCATCTGTTCGAATTCGCGCGTGCGAAAAATGAATTGCCGCGCGGTTATTTCATTGCGAAATGCTTTGCCTGTCTGGGCCATGCCAAAAGGAATTTTGACGCGCGTGGAGTCGAGCACATTTTTATAGTTCACGTAAATGCCTTGGCATGTCTCGCCGCGAAGATACACTGGATCAGCCGTCCAGTCTTCGGTGAAACTGCCCAAATTGGATTTTACCAAAAGATTGAATTTCTTAGCCTTTGTAAAATCTTGCGCTTTGCATTTCGGGCACTTGATTTTTTTCTTGTTGCTTTGGAAAAGCTCGTTGATCTCCGCCTCGCTCATTTTTTCATCCGCCGCAATGCCGATTTCTTCAAGAAGATGATCCACACGCACGCGGGTATGGCATGATCTGCATTCCGAAAGCGGGTCGGAAAATCCGCCCACATGACCGGAAGCTTCCCAGATTTTCGGATGCATGAAAATAGCGGAGTCAAGGCCAACGATATCTTCGCGCATTTGTACCATATATTTCCACCATGCCTGCTTCAGGGCATTCGCCAATTCAACGCCGTACGGTCCTAAATCGTATACAGCCGCAAACCCGCCGTAAATTTCCGACGATGGATACACGAAACCCCTCCGCTTCGCCAGACTTACAATTTTCTCCATTGTGTCTGATGGTGTCATAATCTTTTATTGTTCCACTCTTCCCTCCCCATGCGACAGCGTGCCCAGCAGGTCCGTATTGACGGCCGGCGCCTGCCGTTCAAGGGAAAGCCCGGTGAATGCGTCGGCCGCCGTGAGCGATGCCGATGAAATAAGACTGATCGTCTGGCCGACGTGCACCAGCGCCGGCGTGAATGCAAGCTGAAAATCAACTTTCTGCGCGGGTGTAAGCGTGCCGGCGCCCGCAAATACCGTGCCGGGCTTCCACACCACGACGCCGGAGTTTTGGTCGTAGTGTATGTCGGCATCCGGCGGGGACACCACGCCGGTCCATTCAACATTGGGCGGAATGACCGCCTTGACCTCCACATCGCCCACGTCGTTGGTCGTGTTGGTCAGCTGCCATGACACCGCAAAGGTCGTGCGTTGCCCAACTTTAGGTGGCAGCGGGCCGGTATTTTGTACAAGACCATCCGCATAGTATGCGCGCTCGTACAAAGAGAATACCGTGTGAATTTTCACTGTCACCCGGTCCTGGCTTTCCAGTGGCAGCCCGGCAAGCTGGGTGGGCGAGAACGATGAGGTTATTTTTGCCGTGGACACCACGGTAAGATTTTTATCCGAAAAACTTTTCGGGAGAACGGCCGGCTTCGCATTGATGGAAAACTGCACCTGCCCCTCTTCCTTGGGGTCCAGCACCGCAAGGTCGGAAACGCCGACGGCATTCCAGATAATGGAATTCGTGCGTCCGTCGAACGACCCCCACTGCACGTTCAGTGTTTTGATATCAACATAGGTCGGATCGATATCGGCTAAGATAACCACGTTGGGGATCTGGATGTTGGTCGTGTTTTTGTAGCGGATCTTGAACGTCATACTGCCTCCCGGCGCAACCGAAAAATCACGCGAGTCGTTCACCGTTTGGAACACGATGAGCGCGGAACTAGCGATGGCAACCGTCGCATCCGCACTCGCGTACTGCACGAACTGGTCGTCCGAAAGCTGTGCGCCGATCTCGGCGTATACCGACTTCACTTCTCCCTGCGCTCCCACAAACACCCCTTTGATCGTGATGGTTTTGTTTTCCTGCGGCGCAATGTTCCCGAACTCCCACAATGCGGTGTCGCGTGATGGCTCTGGGTCAGCGCTCACAAAGTGAAAGTCCGCGGGATATACCACGCGCAGCGCGGCGTCTGCAAACGACGCGTCCGACTGGTTTTGATACTCCATCGTCAACTCAACTTCCTTGTCCGCCACGA
>JBBTXL010000047.1:0-7555 GCA_038062295.1 Patescibacteria group bacterium | reverse complement strand
AATGGCGGCGGCGGCTCGGGCGGCGGCATTTATTTAGAGGCGTCAACCATTACCCACACCGGAACCATTGAGGCAAAAGGGGGGATCGGCGGTTATGGTAATGGCAACTGGGGCGGTAGCGGCGGCGGCGGGATGATCGCACTTTACGCGCAATCCATTACTGCAGGGACATTGTCTGTCGCAGGGGGCGCTAGCCCCGGCGGCGGCGTTCTTGCTGGCAGTGACGGACCGACGCCGATACAGTCAACACCAAGTTATCCTACTTCTGGTACGCAGACCTATATTTCCGCGATTATTGATAGCGGGCAGGTCAGTGACTTTGGTATAGTTTCATGGAATGCAACCACGCCGGCAAATACTTCTGTGTCTGTTTCCATGCGCTCGTGCGGTGATAGTACTTGCTCTACGAATCCGTCATATACTTCGCTGACGAGCGGCAATGATACCGGATCAACTTTTGACGGAAACCGCTATTTCCAATATAAGGCAACGCTTGCAACGACAGCGGCGGCGTCAACGCCGAGCTTGGATGATATTACCTTTAACTATCAATACTATCCGACGGGCGATACGACGCTGACGTCTTCCCCATTTAACACAGAAGATGCGATGATCAAGTACGGTTCTCTTACCTGGGACGCGACACTGCCGACAAATACGAGTGTCAAATTCCAAATCCGTGTTGCACAAGATTCAACCGGTAATCCCGGGACATGGACAGAGTGGTGTGGACCGAGCAGTTGTTCGGGGAGCAACTACTTTACAACTTCCGGTGAGACCATCAGCAATACAACATTAACCTCCGGTTCCAACGCGCAATGGTTTGAATACAAAGCAATTCTTAACACGACAGACACAAGCGTAACACCGACACTGAATGGCAGTTCTAGTGGTAATGGTAGCGTGAAAGTCAGTTATAGCCGTGCGTTAGTGGCATCCACACTCACTTCAAGCATTTTCAACACGCAGGATGCGGGAAACGGCATATGGAAAGTAAAGTGGATAGAATCCGGCATTTCTGCCGGCGGGAATGTTGACCTGCAAATCGCGACGAGTTCGGATAACGTTACCTTCGGCCAGTATTTCGGGCCGACCAGCTTGACTGACTATTTTGATGGATGTACTAATGACAGTTGTACGACATTCCCCACGGGTTGGGCGACGAACGCGCAATATTTTAAATATAAAATACGCATCACGCCCAACAACGACGGTACGGCGCCAACAGTGGACGATATGCAGATATTTTACAAGCGCATCCTGTCGGGTGGAACATTTGAATTAATTTCTTCCCCGTATGATGCCGGTTCTACCGCAAACGCTATTGGCTCGGTGGCTCTGGATGTTCTGCTGTTGCCGTCAGGGACTTCCGCCAAGATGCAATTACGCACGGCAAGCTCGCAGGGAAATTTGAGTTCCGCTTCGTGGTGCGGGCCGACCAACTGCACAGGGAGTACGTTTGACACAACCGGAACGGGAGCAAACCCTTTTGGCACGCTGGCAAGCGCGCTGACCGACGGAAGCAATGACCAATGGGTCCAGTACAAGATCATTCTTTCGCCGGCATCCGACAGTCTTGACGCGCCGTATGTAACGGCGGCGAGCGTGACCTATGTAGTGAACGCCTCGCCGGAGTTTAACTCCGGAACACAGAGCGCCTTGGAGGGAACGGATGGCGCAGTGACGATTTCTTACTCTGTTCGCGACTCGGATACAACCACCGGTTTGGTGACACCAACCTTTTTATATAGCCTGGATGGTTGGGTCACTTCCTATTACATCAGCACTGCAAATCTGACGAATTACGCGCCAAAGGCGGTTCAGACAAGCACGTATACCCCGACAACCACGACCTGGAGTGCGGAGGCAACGGTTGGCAGTGGCGTGTATGAAGCCGATGCGCAGATACGCATCGTGGTCAATGACCTTGAAGCTCGCAATAACTATGCGACCAGCACCACCGCAAACTTTATTCTTGATACAACGGATCCGACGGGCGGCACGCTGTATATCAACGGTTCCAATGCGGCGGAGCTGACATCCACAACCGTATCAGTTACCATTTCGTCTGCGCTGTCCGATAACTCGCAAGTACAGATACAGCTTTCAGATGATAACTCCAATTGGTATGCGGCAAATTCTAACGGGACGATCGGATCGCTCGGCGCTTACGGTACTGCCACAACGACCGGTGTTGCGTTGGGACCATGGTCGTTCACCTTGGATGAGGCCTCCCGGTCAAAAACGCTGTATGCTCGCGTTAAAGATGTCTACGGCAATATTATCGGCAGTAACCTTTCGGCAACCGCGACGCAAAACAACGCGCCCTCCGTTTCTATCACCAATACGCCCGCCATCGGCGACGTGACCGGAACGACACCCGGGGTCATCTCTACCACCTTTACCGTTTCGGATTCAGACAGCTCCGCAACACCCGCCGACACGACCGCAACGACAACGCTGATGGTGGACTTGGGCGTAACGGCAAGCACTATCTCAACGACCAACGGAACATCCGTCACGGCAAGCGGCACGAATAATGCGGCTATTGCGGCGAACGACGTCATTCAAATAGACAACGAGTTCATGCTGGTTTCGGCAAACTCGTCCGGCACACTGACGGTGACGCGCGGGTACGGCGGTACCACGGCGGCAACGCACACGAACGGCTCCACGGTATGGCTCATGGCAAAAACGCCGACGGGGAATGTGTGTACGAATACGACATTCCGCGCAGGTACCTGCACGCCGGTAACGAATGCCTCGGGGCCGTTCACGGCAACCTGGACACCGATGAGTGATTTTGCGGGATATGCGCACGCGACCGCCATGGTGAAAGTGACCGCGATTGACGGGCGCGCGGTGAATCAAGTTGGCTCCGGGAATTCAGCCGCATTACGTTTTGATACAATACGGCCGGTGAACGCTTCGCCCGCGTTCACGTTTGATGCCGGTGTGGCGGGAAGCGCAGGTTCGGCAACCATTTCTATCAACCATCCCACCGACGCGACCAGCACGCAGTATTTTCTTGCCGCGACAACCACCGACGGCACGCTTCTGCAGTCGGGGTGGACGACGCTTTCGGGCGCAGGCCCCACCAGTGTTTCACGCGGATTTGATTCTGCTATCGGAACCAAGTCGGTATTTATGAAATTCCGCGACCTGTATGGCAATGAGCAAACCGCAACCACAACCATTACCACCGTACAACCGGTAGCGGGCGACACATTCCTGGTGCAGGACGTTTCCAAAGCATCGCTGTCCGACTGGCGCCTGTACATCGCGTGGGAAGCGGCAACGACAACATCATTCGCTTCTTATAAGTTGGAATATGCGACATCTACCGATAATACGACATTCGGATCGTATGCCGATGTAACGACGATCACGGATAAAACAACGAACTACTATGTGCATACCAGCTTGAATAATAGTTGGTATTACCGATACCGCATTGGCGTAAAAGATACCGCCGGTAATACGACGGTGCGCTCCAACGCCTATATTAATGCAAAGCCCGACGGCGTGCAGAACTTGGGTGAAGGTGGTGGTGGCACGAGCGTGTCTGCTTCGGTGGTGACTACCATTGTACCGACGCAGGGCTCGGATGGGAATGTAACGGTTACCTATAATCTGACCGATAGCGCATTGGACGCAAAAACCAGCCCCTCCTACCAGGCGTATCTTGCCTATGACCTTGGGGTCGCGCTAACCGCTTCAAGCACTACAACGTTAGTACTTTCCGATACGACCAAAATGCCGTCATCCGGCTACATTCAGATCAACCAGGAAGTGATCGGCTACACCGGAAACGCGACAAGCACCGGCACGCTTTCAGGTATTACGCGCGGCACATGGCCGACGTATGTTTCTTCCGGGCGCGTGACACGCGTGAATACCACGATGGCATCCAGCACGCCAGTATGGATCATTGCGACATCCACCGGCGCGACCATCACCTCGCCCGGCACTATTGACAGCGCGAACGGTCAAAGCGGATCCATCACCTGGACCACTTCCAACGACACCAATCTTGCCGGATATTATTTGAGCACAGTTGGCATCCGTGTGTTGGTGCATGATGGACAGAGCGCGTCGTCCGGTCCGTTGTCATCCCAAAGCGATTTGTCAAACGATGGCGTGCTTACAACATTTGATAAAAAAGTTCCGACGGTCGGGGCAAATTCGCTGTTGATCAACGGTTCGTCTTCGAGCGTTGAGGCCATCGGGTCTACGGTGGCGCTCACGCTGACCGGTATCACCGGCGACACCTCATCTGAAACAGTATATGTGCAGTATGCAACGAGCACCCCGTCGGTATGGCGTGGCGCAAACGCGGACAACACCATCAATATGACCCCCGACAGTTGGGGTACCGCCATCTCGCTGACAGATTTGACCGGCAAGTCGTGGACCTGGACGCTTTCGGGACGTTCCGAAACCGTGACCGTGCGCGTGAAAGACGGTACGGGTAATATCGCAAGTACCGATACCAACAGCATCATCAAGAATGCGGTGCCGGAGTTCAACGGCGCGCAAACCGATGCGGACGCGTCAAGTTATGAAAGCAAGTCCAACGCAAGCGTCGTGATCCGCCAGTGCAATATTTATGACACCGGTTCACTGTGTACGGCAGGGAAAGTGAAAGTGAAACTTCAAGTGCGCGACCCGGACGCGGGCGAATCGCAACTGGGCACGGCGGGAACGGTACATACTACATTTGAAGCTTCTTTGAACGGCGGCGCGTATAGCACCATTTCATCAGGCATCACCACCTACTCCGACGGTTCGGCCGACGCGCAGATGGGAACGTCAACGGTTTCAACGACGAATGCAACATCCGCGGGAAGCTACAGCCCTGCCTATACCACGGTGACGACCTACTACGACCCGGGTATTGCGACGGGACAAACCGCGACGCTGGCCATTCGCGTTACGGTAACCGACAACGAAGCAGGAACGACGGCGGTGACGGCAACATCAAACAGCATTACCTACGACAAAGCGGCACCGTCGGGCACCATCACCTTTGACGGCGGCGTTGCCGGAACCGCTGCAAGCGGCACCATCACCGTTCCCGTGCCGACCGACGCGACCACCACGCAGTACTTGCTTGCGGCAACGTCAACCTCCGACACGCTGACCTACTACGGTTGGACAACACTGCCTTCGGCAACAACGGTGTCGCACGGGTTCTCTCCTGTTGTGGAGGGGAAGACGGTCTCCTATCGCTTCCGCGACACGTACGGCAATGCAATGGCAACCACCACGACATCATCCATTGCGCCGCCGCTATCCGGGTCGTTCTCCATCCAGGACATTTCAAATGCATCTGCGGGAACGTGGCGCACGTTCTTGGGCTGGGAGGCATCCACATCCAGTTCGTTCTCGCTCTACCGTTTGGAAGGGGCCACGTCAACGGATAACAGTACCTACACGAGCTGGGCAGACCTTATCACCATTCCCACCGTCGGGACGAACTATTACTTACATACGAGTTCAAGCAATTCGGTGTATTTCCGGTACCGTGTCTCCACCAAGGACACTTCGGGGAACTATTCGGTAAAGACGAACGCCTACTTTACTGCAAAGCCCGATGGCACGCTGAACTTTGATGAAACGGCGGCCAACGATACGACGGCACCAGGCGTCAACACGGTAACGAGCGCGTCGGTAAAAGCAACGACCGCGACGGTTACCTTTAATTCCACGGACAATGCCTCGTTAGTGATGAGCGATGCCGTGTACTGGGCGGCGCAGGCGGACTACACCACGAAAGTCGGGCAGGGATCGACCGAGCGCGACCGCTATGTGTACAAATTCGGCAATCCCGGATATGTAACGGTCGGCTCCATTGGCGCGACCGCCGCTCATTCCGTGGCGTTGACCGGCCTTACCAAGAATTTGCAGTACCGGTATGCCGCGGAAACCTGCGATGCCACGGGCAACTGCACCTTTGATGATAATTCCGACGCCGGCTACACATTCACCATGCAAAACGGTCCCGCCATCGTATCGGGCAGCATCGTGACTACGCCGTCGTATGACTCCGCGTCTATCACCTGGAAAACCGACCTGCCGGCCGACGGCATCGCGTTTTATGCGACAACCAGCTCATCATCACTCGCGAATCCCAAGTCGGTCGGTTCCAACTCGCAAGTGACCTCGGCGGACGGCAACGGGCATTACGTGCATACGGTGACCGTTCCGGACCTTGCCGTGGGGACCTACTATTATAAGGTGCGTTCCACCGACCAGAATTCTTCAAGCGACTCTTACACCCAGTATGACGAGTCGGCCATTCTTTCCTTTACGACCACGGTGCAGTCGCCAGCCACCATTACCGCAGGGCCTTCCTGCAGCACCACGGACTCCACGGCGATCGTCAGCTGGACGACCGACCAGGAAACCACAACGGAAATTTCGGTGCTCACGTCGGATGTTTCCGCAAATTACTTCTCCACAACTCCCGGCGCGCAATATGCGCAGTATCCGACCGGAACGATCAATGACGCATCACGCGCGTCTGCTGACTACGGCACCTCGCATACCAACACGTTCAGCGGGTTAAGTCAGACCACGACATATTATGCGAAGGTGCGGTCTTTGAACCGCACCGGCGGCGAGGTTTCAAACACGCTCACCTGCGTCACAACGGCAAAGGAATCCATTATCCTACGAACGCCGCCGGCCGAAGAAAAAGACACGACGCCGCCGCTGATCAGTTCCATCATGGTTTCGGACATCACCGCGACGTCCGCAACGGTGAAATGGCAAACCGATGAACTCGCTGACTCGCTGGCGAAGTATGGCCTGACGCTCACCTACGGTTCCATTGCCGGCACGGAAGAACTGTCGTCCAGCCATGCGGTGGTGGTCTCCGGTTTGCGACCGGAAACTCCGTACAATTTTAAAGTGACGTCCGCGGATGCACGAGGCAACCGTGCGTATGCGGGCGACCAGACATTCTCAACATTATCTTTTGAACAGGCCGCGCAGGGAACGCGAAGCGAACTTGAAAAACTACAGGATGAATTGCAAGACCTAAAAGAGAAGCAAGAGAGCGAGGCGAAGAAAGCGCTAAGTCTTGCGGAAGCGACCAAGCGGTTCAAAGAAATTTTGAAGAGCGTGTCGTCAGACGTTTCGCTCCAGGATCTTGAAGACATCACGTCCGACATTACCGATACGATCGACGATATCACGCAGTTGGTTACGCCGCCCAATATCATCGGCGGAGTGCCGCAAGTGAGCGTGGAGTCAAGCAGTGCAACGGTGGTGTGGAGAACCAACAAGCAATCCAACTCCATCATCGCGCTGGTGGACGAAGTGCGGTACGATGCGCAATCGGCAGACCCGTATGTGATGCAGGTCGGCCAGCCGCAGGAAGAAGTGACCGCTCATTCCGTCACCATTTCAAACCTGTATCCTTCCACGGTGTACCACTTCCAGATCCGTTCGCAGGCAAAAGTCGGGCCCGAGGGCAAGTCGCGCGACTTCATATTTGAAACGAAACCCGAAGTGCCGGTGATCATTGACTACTCATTCAAGCGCATCA
>JBBTXL010000046.1:0-2015 GCA_038062295.1 Patescibacteria group bacterium | reverse complement strand
CAATTCCTGCGGATGCAAGCCGAAAGGATCCCACCGCCAGCCCGATACAAAAAATTTAACATCCACCAACCCTACTCCTATGAAAATCATCTTACAACGCGATGTTCCCAAACTCGGGAAAAAGGGTGACATAAAAACCGTCGCTGACGGCTATGCGCGCAACTATCTGCTTAAAAATGGTTGTGCGGTTGCCGCGGAAACGGGTGCTATGGAAGTAGCGCACCAGCAACGATCTGCGCAGGAACAAAAAACGGCGCATATGCGGGAAGAAAATATGCGCCTCGCTCAAAAACTCCGCGATACGCGTCTTGTCATCGCGCTCAAGGCGGACAAGGATGGCACCATATTCGGCTCGGTCGGCATTCCCAGGATTACGGAACTTTTACACGAACAGGGGTTTACGATAGAGCGTTCACAGGTGCTGCTCCAGCATCCTCTCAAGTCACTGGGCGACCACACCGTCCGTATAAAACTTGACCGCGACACGGATGCCGCGGTCACCGTTCATATTGAACAAGAGAAATAATTTCTACGCAGGGAGCACGCTGACCACCTTTGCGGAACGCGCCACGCCGGTAAAACTCATGTGCCGCCGCGCGGAAAACTTCACGACGCCGTCGGTCGTGCTGTAGAGTGTGTCATCGGTGCCGCGCCGGACGTTCTTTCCGGCCAAAAACTTGTTGCCACGCTGGCGAATAATAACATTGCCGGCGTTCGCACGCTGGCCGTCAAACAATTTAACGCCGAGCCGTTTTGACTCTGAATCTCTGCCAAGCCGTGTTGCACCGGCTGATTTGGTAGTTGCCATAGTCTATAAAGTATCTTACAATGTGTTCCATGTTACACAATTATGGACGATGAGTCAAGGGTTCCGGCATGGTGGGAACGGTATAAAGACAACATTGTTTCTCTGGTAGAGTTATGCCTTGTCGCTGCGGTGTTTTTTGGGCTTGGTATGCTCTTTGCGCAGCGAAGCGCGCAGCGGCATCCTGTGGTCATCACCACGGCAGCGTCGTCGTATGCTGCCGCAACAAGCAGCCCGACCGCCCTTACAGCCGCCGTGCAGTCGCTTCCTCAAAGACAAACTGCCGGAGCGTATGTCGCCAGTAAAAGCGGGAAAACATACTATCTGACGACCTGTAATAATACCATTAAAGAAACAAACAAAATATATTTCGCGACAGCAGAAGATGCGGAAAAAGCGGGATATGTTCCCTCAAAAACTTGTTTTAAATAACTTTCAATGAATACAATGAACAAAATAATTCTTTCTCTTTTTATCTCGCTCTTGGTATGGGGAACTGCCACTACTGCATACGCGGCCCCGATGCTTCTGAAGGCGCAGGGGGATGCAAAAATATACGCCGTTGAAAATGGAAAAAAATATTGGGTCAGAACCCCGGAAATTTTCAATGCCTATCAGTACGATTGGAACAATATCTCGAACGTTCCGCAGGCACAGCTGGATGCATATTCCACGGTACGCCTCATCCGTTTGCCGAACGACCCGCGGGTATACTACGTCTCACAAAATGCAAAGCGCTGGGTTTCCTCGCTCGCGGCATTTACAGGGAACGGGTTTAACTGGCAGGAGGTCAGAACCATCAACGTTATTGACTTCGACCGGTATCAGGAAGGAAAGAACATCACCGGCAGTATCGGAGACGAAGCTGGAACCGTTACGGTGCAAGTGACGCCCGCATGGGGAGGTTCCGGCGGCGCGCCGCCGGGCGTTGATTTCACGCCGTTGTGGAATGTCTGGAACACACTTTTGGAAAAATATCGCGACACCGGCGCGCTCGACCAGCAAAAACTAATCCAGGGCGCCATTGATGGCCTGGTAAAGTCACTGGGTGACCCCTATACAGTCTATCTGGAGCCGGTTAATTCTCAAAAATTCTCCGAAGATGTCGCGGGAAGTTTCGGCGGCATCGGCGCGGAATTGGGATATAAAAAGGGGGTTGTTATTATTGCGCCGCTCAAAGGTATGCCGGCCGAGCGCGCGGGTCTGAAAG
>JBBTXL010000045.1:0-36257 GCA_038062295.1 Patescibacteria group bacterium | reverse complement strand
CGAGCGTCTCAATACCAAGCGACAATGGCGTTACGTCAAGGAGCAGAATATCGCGCACGTCGCCCGCCAAAACGCCCCCTTGCACCGCCGCACCAACTGCCACCACCTCGTCGGGATTGATGCCTTTGTGCGGTTCTTTTCCGAACAGTTTTTTCACTTCTTCCTGCATCCGGGGCATGCGCGTCTGGCCGCCGACAAGCACCACTTCGTCCACATCCGAAAGTTGGAATTTCGCGTCCGCAACAACCTGCTTGGTTACCGCCACGGACTTTTCAATATAGTCGTCAACCAGTTCCTCCAATTTCGCGCGCGTCATTTTGACGTTCAAGTGCCGCGGCCCGTCCTCGCCGGACGTAATGAACGGAATGTTCACTTCCGTTTCTACCGTACTGGAAAGTTCATGCTTTGCTTTCTCCGCTCCTTCCTTTAAGCGCTGGAGTGCGAGAATGTCCTTACCCAAGTCAATGCCCTGATCCTTTTTAAATTCGTCAATAAGCCAGTGGATAACCCGCTGGTCAAAATCGTCGCCCCCCAGGTGCGTATCGCCCCCGGTTGCCTTTACTTCAATGGTGTCGTCTCCTATTTCAAGCACCGACACGTCAAAGGTGCCGCCGCCAAAATCGTACACGACGATCTTTTCGTTCTTTTTCTTGTTCAGGCCGTACGCAAGCGCGGCCGCGGTCGGCTCGTTGATGATGCGCTTGACAGTAAACCCCGCGATCTCGCCCGCGTCTTTGGTTGCCTTGCGCTGGCTGTCATCAAAATATGCCGGCACCGTGATGATGGCCTCGGTGATCGTCCCGCCCAGCCGCTCCTCGGCATCTTGCTTCAATTTCGCAAGCACCATGGCCGAAAGTTCCTGCGGCGTGTGCCATGTATCGCCCATCTTCACCTCCACGCCGCCGTTTGTCGCCTCGCGGATCTCGTACGGCAGAAGTTTTTTGTCGCGCTGCACTTCGGAATCGGTAAACCGCCGTCCGATGAGGCGCTTCGCCGAAAAAATAGTGTTGCGGGGGTTGGTCACCGCTTGGCGCTTCGCCAGCAATCCCGCCAATCGGTCGCCGCTTTTGGAGAGCGCGATCACGGACGGGGTCGTGCGGTTCCCTTCTTTGTTTTCAATGATCTTCGGCTCGCCGCCTTCCATCACGGCCATCGCCGAGTTTGTCGTTCCCAAGTCTATGCCGAGTATTTTTGCCATGATCGTTATGTATTATTTGTTACTATTTTTACTTTTGCCGGGCGGAGCACTTTCCCGCGCAACTCGTACCCTTTTTGCAGTTCCTCCACAATGCGGCCATGGTCATCTCCCTCTTCGTGCGCAACCGTTTCATGAAACTCCGGGTTGAACGGCTCGCCGATCGTTTTTATTTCCGTCACGCCAATCTTCCTTACGACCGCGTCCAACTGACTTTTGATATTGCGCACGCCGACGATCCATGTGCTGTGTTGCGCGTCTGGCGGTATCGCTTTGAGCGCCTGGTCAAAACTGTCCAGCACCGGCAACACTTCCCGTATCACATGCTCTCCTGCCGTTTCAAGCATTCGTGCCGATGCCCGCTCCTGATCTTTTTTGTAATTGAGAAAATCTGCTTTGAGCCGCTGCGACAGTTCCAAAAATTCGTCGCGCTCTTTCTTGCATTGCGTAAGCTCGCCGCCATCTTCCTTTTTTTCTTCGTGCTCGTGATGATGGGTATTCATAGTGTATCAGTCCAGCAACCGCGTGAGCGCCTGCAAAACGGAAAAGCTCCGCTCGTAATCCATGCGCTTGGGCCCGAGGATCACCACAACCCCTTCGTGCGCGGGAAGCCGGTAGCGAGCCGCAACCATGCCGAAACCGCGCGCCCCCAATATCGGGTTTTCCCGGCCGATAAACACGGCAGGGCTCCCCTCTTCAAGTTCATCGTACAACTCGTTCATATTGTCCTCAAACGAGTCAATGACGCGGCCAAAGTGCTGCCGCGTATCGGAGTCCGCGAGCTCCGGCTGGCGGAGCGCTTCGTTGATGCCGGCGCGGAACAATGCGCGCGAACGCGCGGGGCCGGACAATACGGCATTTTGTGAAAATATGGCGACGGCGCGCGCCAGCTCGGCAAACATGGCCTGTTCTTCCGTCTTGATGCGCACAATATCCGCGAGTATTGTATATATCTGTTCTCGTTCCCGCGTCTGCCGCGCAACAATACTGTTGACATAGAACCGGTACCCTTTGTCGGTTGGCACACGGCCGGACGACGTATGCGGTTGCGCAAGATATCCGTTTTCTTCCAGCGCCATCAGTTCGTTGCGCACGGTCGCAGGGCCTGCGTCAAAATCATATTCCTCCGCGATCACATGCGAACTCACCGGCTGGGCATGCCGGATATACTCTTCCACCACCCGCTCAAGGATCAGTTTTTGCCGCTCGGTAAGCATTGATATATGGGTATTTTAAGAAATTAGCACTCTTGTGTCAAGAGTGCTAATCCTTCGATACGCTCGATATAGGGCACTCTTAATCCTGAGTTTACCGAAGGGCAGGAGTGCTACTTTGTCGTCTATCCGCTGTTTAACGCTTACTGTATCTCCAGAATTTCGTAGGCAACCGCACCGCCGGGGGTCTTTACGTCAACAACGTCTTTCACTTTTTTATCCAGAAGCGCACGCCCCAACGGAGAAAGGTTTGAGATCTTCCCTGAAGCAGGGTCGGCTTCTTCCGAACCGACAATGGTCAGGTCAAGCTCGTTTTTGTTCGCTTTGACCTTCAGCGCAGAGCCGATCTGCACAATACCCTTCTTGCGGTGTTTGGAAATAAGCACTGCATTGCGGAACAGTTCTTCCATCTCCGCTATCTTGCGTTCGTTGAACTCCTGCGCTTCTTTCGCTTCCATGTATTCAGAGTTTTCCGACAGGTCACCGAGCTTTTTTGCTTCTTCTATGCGCTGCGAGATTTCCATGCGCGTCGTCGTTTTGAGCTCTTCGAGCTCCTTTTTTAACTTTTCGTACCCCTCTTCCGAAATGTATGCTTCGTGGTTCATGTAAAAAAATTATGGGAATAGCACACTGAATACCAAGTATACACAAACCTGGACATGGGAGCAAGTCCCCCTTGTGAATAAATATGCCCCGCCGGCAAAACAGCCGGCAGGGCATATGATTTTCACGGAACCAAAGGACATTCGCCGCGCGCGATGGCGGCATTGGTGTACCGTTCGTCGTCGGTCACCTCGCGTAGGAAATCAACAAACGACGGGAGCGTAAGTACATCGTTTTCTTCTGTCAGTTCGATCTCCAGAAGGAACAGTTCTCCAGGCAACACGATAGCATCGAGTTCAAAATACTGGAACTCATGCACGAAACACCAACGGGTCTTTCGGACGACACGCGAGTGCGGAGCGCGATACATCGTAAGCGCACGATATTCGTCCGCCGTTATGATATCTTCGTTTTCCAGACGCGCGAAATGATGGAGCGGACTTTTTTTCTTGACCGTCCGGTAATACACATTCGTATTGCCCTGACTGCGTCTGCGAATGCGCACCTCATCCCCGTCTGCATTGGGAATAAGGTACTGCTGTTCAATATCTACTGGTTGCGCGTGTACCCCAAGCGCTGAAAAGTCCGGCATACTCCGCACCAGGAACTTCCGTTCAATCTCCAACGGCACCGGGATTTTCAGCCCACGCGCCACCACTTTAAATGCGCGCTGCAGTTTCCCCTCAAAATCCGTGGAATTGTCTATGGCGCGAAAGTGCGCGGCTCCCGTCCAGGCATCCTGTGTGCGCTTATCGAGCAAGCGCGCCGTGGCAATGTCTTCAGAGCGAGCTTTGTTGTTCGCCTTGGTGTAGAACTGCTCCGCCCCAATAGCGGCTGTCACCAAATGCACCACCACATCGTAGCGGTCGCGCACATCATAATAATCCAGCCTCTCTTCCTTAAGGATTCGCTCAAACTCGTCTTTGGTGAGATACGCGGCGACATCCATGGCGCCGCGGTCGAGCAACAAAACAGACTTTTCACCGGGGCATAACGATACAAATCCATGCATCTGCTCTTCGAGCATAAGCTGCATCCGTAAAATACGACGTTCGATCTCCACATACCGCGCACGGTCAGTAGCCATGATCTCCGGGATGTTCGTGATGCCGCTTGCAAACACCATCGTCGCCACCTCGGGAACCGTGAATACATGCGCGAACCCCTTATTCGAAAGCTCCTCCGAAAAATACGCAAGACCATCCGTTTTACCGCTGCCGGGCCCACCCGTTTCAACTACCATCGGGCATGCTTTTGTGTATCGTTCCATATGCTTTCCCCCCTTTCCGTAAACATGAGATATGAAATTGTAAAAGACCGCGCCTCAAGCGTACCTGGGCGCTGCAATAGTGTCAAATGAAATTTACTGAACCATATGCTTCCGCTTGTTCAGCACCAACTCCAGCCGTTGAATATACTGCGCAACCGTTTCCTTCAGTTGCGGCTTTGAAACAGAATCGTCCACCCACATCTTTCCTCCCTCGGGAACATATGTCTTTCCTTTTCGCGAAAGTTCCTCCACATACTTCTGCACGCCGAGGTAGCGCTCTCGCTCCGTCTGGTCGTCCAACAGACTGAAATGTTTGCCGAACTTCCCCTCAAAAATATCCTTAGCCGGCATATCTTTCATATCCTGCCATGCTTCCAATTCCATTACCTTCGAGGGATCGCCGGCGGTATAGTGAAAGATATTTGCCAGCTCCTTATGAATATTTTCACCCGCTCCTTTTTCGATGGCGCGCATCGCTTCGGCAGGAAGAATATGCTCCGCCGCAGAGCTCGGCGCCACCTGGCTCTCGCCAAACTCATCTCCCAGCCCGGCGCCGGGTTTGGTGTGTACCTGAAACTCCCCGCCTGTGCGCGCTTGTTCGCTCCACGGATGCGGCGCGATACGCTCCGCATCCGTTCGCCCGTCCGTCGGCGGCCAGTTCAGGTCTCCCGGAATTTTTATCTTTTCAATTTCTTCGGGCGAATACACTTTTCCAAGCGCTTCGTGCGTTCTTATGTATTCTCCTTTGTGTGCATCCCACCAGGAGCGCATTTCTCCTGCTTCCCCGCGCGTTATTTTGCTCCCCCAAAACCCGTGCCCTTTGTTGAACTGCTCGCGCACGTCGTGCGGTATCTCGTCGAGCTTAAACTCTTTGTAGATCTTTTGATACTCTTTTTCGAGGGACATGCCCTCACGCACCGAAACATCCGATGTTTTGTACACCGTGATAGCGCCCTTGTCGTCCATTACAACCGTATCGCCTTTGTGCACCAGATTCACGTCGAATTTTTCCAGTTTTGTCCCATCGGGGTTAACAACCGTTACTGTGGCGTCGCGCGGGATTCCCCGATCGAGTGTTTCGCTGACGCTTTTCCCTTCTCCCACAACCCCGTACGCCTTTGCCGATACAACGGCTTCCTTAATATCATCCGCGTCCCCAAATTTTCCGCTCGCGAGCGCAGCCGAAACATTCTGGTCGGCAATGCCGGGAAACTCCACAGCTGTGGCGGCACCGGGTATGCCCGATCCTCCAGCTCCTGTTGCGGCTACAACTTCCTGTGCCTGCATCACGTTCCATTGATCCATGGCACTTCGTCCGATATGCTCCTGCTGTGCACCATGCGCAACTTCCTCCGCGGTGGGCGGGGGCGGACCGTCGAGCGACTCCTTGAAATTCTGATAACTCGTAGAGGATTGGGGGACGTTTTCCTGCTTCTGGGGAATATCCGCTCCTGTGGTATCTACGGGTCCCAACATTCCCGCACCTGAAGCGTCCGTGGGACCTAATATTCCCGCTTCGGCAACAGGGGGTTCTGCAGCCCCTGCCGCCGTTTCCTGCCCCCGCCACCGCTCCAGTGGACTTTGACTGATGTTGTCTGGCACACCTTTGGCAACATCCTCAGCCGTCGGTGACGACTTGCCTAGTGACTCCTTGAAACTTTGGTAATCTGTATCGAGTGAAACCGAGGCGCCGCTGGGCTGTTGTTCGGGAAATTTGATCCCGGCATACGAAAGAATACGTCGCGCATTATCCACCCAATTCTGGCCAGCCTGTGCAAACACGCCTTTCGCGTCGCCGTCGCGAGCCGCTTCAAAAAACTTCTGCATCCCCTCCTGCGGCGTTATCTTGCCCGCCTGAATGGCATATTCAAATTCCGCAAGACCGGCAACACGCAAAACCGCCCCAACGGATGAACCAAATTTTGCGGCTTTTTCAAACCCGCCGCCATCGGCTTGCAGTGTCAGCCCTTTGGCCGTTTCCTTCACTGAATCAACGAATAAATTTTTGGCGACCGACTTGAATTTTTCCGACCACGAACCGTTCTTGTTCCGGAAATGCTCCTTGTCATACCCTTCCGCAGCTTTCTGCGCCCGTTCCACCGCGGAGAACGCCGCGACTACGCCGACACGCATAGCGGGTACGAACGATACGGTGGCCACCGTGTTCAGCGTCTCTTTCACTGCAAGCGTCGTCTGCGCCTTGTTGTTGACGTACATGTCCAACAGCGTGCCCACGCGCTCCGTTTTTGCTTCCTCCAGATTCTTTCCTTCGCGCCGGTATTCTTTCAAGATGTGCGCCATTTCGGTGCGGAGCGCTTTCTTTTCCGCCGACGGCATTTTCGTTTCTTTGAGACGTGCTTCCAACTCTTTGATCTCTCGAGCAACCGGTAGGGCATCGCGCCATAGTTCACTCTTTCTCTCCCGCACGTCAAAGTTTAAATTTTCCTTTGCCTGTTGAAATGCCTGATGAAAGTCTTTTTGCATTTCCTCCTCGGTTGACACACCACCCCCACGCATTTCCCATATCCTGCGAGCTTCTTCCTGGATTTCAAATTGGTTTATCTCCTCCATCCCCTCAGAACGCTCGCGCCGGCTCTCATTGGAAAGTTGGGTTGTACGCAAAAGTTCCAACGTCGCATTACTGATTTTCCCCCGCTGTTCTTTCTTTTTGAAATAACCGTACACCGCCTTTGGGACTTCCCATGCCGCGCGCACGCCAAATACGGAGCCGATTGTGTTCATGGCGCCTTTCAAAAATCCTTTGCCCAACTGTTTTGCGACCGAGGACTCGTCTATGCCGTATTTTTCCGCGCGGCGATGTGCAACTCGTTCCGCGCGAGTCTCTTTTGGTTCTGTTTCTTTTGCTTCATCCGCAACCGGAAGATTTTCCGGCGGTTCTTCTTGTGTGAGGTGTGCATCAGCAAGCTCACTTGCCGCTTCCTTTATTTTTCCCCTCGCGCTTTCTTTTTGTTCTTCCGTCAAACCCTGCTGCATATCCAGCAGCTTCTCTGCGTCCTCAACCTGTGAAGCGACAAATTCATTTTGCTGCTCATCGGCCGTTTTTGGCATCGGCAATGGTTCCGCACCGACAAATTTCTGCTCCGAAGACTCCTGTGTATTTCCCTGCGGGGTTTCGGATGGATTGTCGGAAATTTCTTTCATATCACTGCGTAGCTATGCGGCGCTCTATTGCTTGTAATTTTGCGAGAAATGTTTCATCCACCCGCCGTGTACGGGCGTCCATTTCAACCTTGAACTGCTCCAGCGCGGCTTTAAGCTGCCGGTCCACATCCTGCGTCGCGGCATCCGCATACAACCCCTCAAGCGCATCTTCAAGCGCGAGTAGTTCGTCATATGTCGCATTCTCCACCAATGCCAAAAACGCCTGTTTGGTTTCGTCGTCCACCGGCAGTGCCGCTATCAAAACGGCAAGTTTCCGGCCCGCAAGCGCCGCGTGCGCAAGCGCCTCGCCCGGGTCTCCAGCCGCAACTTCTCTTTTTCTGTGTACCGCCATTGCTTTTAGTATAAAACATCGCGTCTCAATACACAATTATTCCCATGACCAAAAAAACTTGACAAAAATATTGAAAAGTGTATTATCTACATATCATCATTAGTAGTGCAAAATCGTATGCAACAAACAATGCCGACGGAACATGACAAAGACCTTCGCGACCCCGAAATGCTTTTGGAGGGATTGCGGGATATTGTAGATGAGCGCGGAAAGGTGCATTTTGATATGTATGGCGCACCAAAGGAGCCGGCAGCGTTAAAAGCACAGGTGGAAGAGTTGTATGCGTTGCGGGACGATATCCTGGCGCATCCGGACATATCGGACGCCGACAAACAGGATATCACTGTGCGGATGGAAATGGCGGAGGGGTATTTGAGAGGAATCTTGGAATCCAATCGCGTGTAGCACATCAACAATACTACAAGGGAGGTTTGTCTTGAAAATAAAAGATCCGATATACGGAGGATTTTTTTTCAGCACGAAGTCTGCGGAAGATTCCAAACGGCGAGGCGGGTGTCCGCCTTCCGAGATAATGATGGCGTACTTAAACGGGGATGAGTTCTCGCTCTATTCAAAAGTAAAGATCAGCGAAGTGAGCGAGAAAATTGCGGAACACACCGCAGAGTGCAAAAATTGCACTGATTATATCGGCATTATACGGGAACACGCCCCCGTGAACAAACGTCACTGAAAACAGCGGACTCTTTGCGAGTCCGCTGTTATTCTTTTTCCCCTCCCTTTTTGAGAAGTTTTTCTTTGATTTCCGAAAGCGGGAACGGAACTTGGAATACAATACCGTTGATTTCCGCTTGCTTTGTTTTAGGGTTGAACGAGACCGATGTTATGGTCACCCCAATAGACCGCATGATCTCCTTAATGGCATTGATATACCGATCTGCTTTCGGATCCTCGCCTGTCTGAAAGAACTTGTTTTCCACATGTCACCTCCTATATTGTTCGAGTTGGTTTCTTTTTTTGTTGACAAACAGTCGTCCATCGTCTGCGGCGCCTTTCAACGCGTCCAGTATATGTAATGCACGTTCAAGCCGTCCATCTTTTTCTCTTGCAAGCGACAGCGCGATGTCGTGAGCCGTGTCACCCACATTTCTCAAATATGAAGCAATTCTTCCCAAACTTTCTTCGTTGTCTCTCATACTGTGTTCACGCGGCACATCACCGATGCTACGCAACGCATCAACAGTTTTTTCAAGCGCGCGTTCAAATTCCGCCTTATCAACCGTCGGCTGGTTATCCATCAGCAGTTCCTGCACGTTATCAAGAGACCGCACCAACAGCATAACATTGCTTTCATCAATAAGTGAATTGAGGCGTTCTTCCTCCCGCGCCCGTAATGCGCGCACCAATTTTCTGCCAGCATCTATAAAGTCCTGTACCTTTTGTCTTTCTACGACAATCTCCTGCTCTTGCTTTCTTTCAGCACCCTCCTCCAGTTCTTGCTTTGGTATCTGTTCACCCTGACCCTGCGACATCACGGTTTCCGGCACAACATCCGCTTCCACATTTTCAGGTTCCTGCGCAACTGCTTCAGACTTCTGTTCCGTATCCTGCCGTTCGCGCACGGTCGCCTCCGGTTCAGGCATTATTTCGGAGTCTTGCTCTTCCTGTAAAACATCTTCTTCAAAACGTTTCTGCGGCTCCGACGGAATATTCTGTGGAAAGTCATCTGGTCCCATGCGCGTATGTTACTCTTTCGGCAAATAAAGTTCAAACAGTTTCTCCTTGGACATCTCGGCACTGCCGACGTGTTTTCCAGGATCAAGGTTTGTGATAGTAAACCCAAGCTCCCTTACTTGTTTCTGCCGCTCAAAAATGAGCCATGACTCGCGTGTGAGAGTCGTTACATCCCTGAATTCGGCATTGTCCCGCAAAAGCGTTGCAAGTTTTTGTAGCCCTTCTTTGTACAGTTTTGCAAACGCATCTCGGTCTTCAAGAAACGCGGTGGGCGTGTGCAGGCGCAGCTCGTTCCCCGCCCGCTCGTACATCAGCACACGGTTTATCGATGTTCGATCGCCTTGCGCAATTTGCGCCTCAATCAGGTGCTGTTCCAATTCCGGGAGCGTAAAGTAACGTACCATGATGGAGCTCCAATCCTCCGCGAGCGTACGCACGAACTCCTTATCATCGGCAAAGTCCGTTCCTTGAAGTTTGGCAATCATATTTTCGAAATCATCCCGGCACTGCGGAAAGTATTGCATTGACCATGTGATATTTTCAATCATGTGCTCTTTCTTCTGAGACACACCCCACTCTTTGGGGAGCGCCAAAAACTCGTGCCGCATATCCCTCACGGTTCGTTTGTATATTACATCTTTCGTATTTTCTTTCTTCTCAAGCACTTTTCTCAACGCAGGTTCTTGCATCACCGCATGACTGGCACCAAAAACGACGAATAGCCGGTCTTTCTCTTTCATAGTTTCCTCTATTCTGCCTACGATGTGTTTATCTCGAAAATAACCGGATTGCTGGGCGACATCATTGACTGGAGTCCACAACGCCTGTTCCACTTCTCGCGGCGTGGGGTCCGTTCTTGAGCCGTCACGCTGCAGCATGTCCCCCTTCTCGCCCCATATTCTTGTTCCTATACGCTGGAGATGCTCCAGTGAGTAATCAAAGTCCGGCCACGCACTGGCTTCCCGAAACTCATTGAGGTATGGGGTAAGGTACTCATCAGTGGGAAGTTTCTCTTGGTTCCGATGATACTGTTCAATGGTACGGTACATGTAATAAGCAAAAATTTCCTCTTTGCCGTACCCTTTTCTGATCAAGTGCTCTATTTCGCTTCTGAAATCCGGTTCTGGAGATATAATATCTGCCCCCGTCTCCACTGCTAATTTCAGGGCAAAGCCGGATTCTCCCATTTTCTCGATAACAGTATCTCGATCTGCCTTCTTTATCTCTTCCGCAAATGCTTCTTTTCGCTTGGCGAGCGTGTTGACACCTTCAACGAAAACAACTTGCGGGTTTGCTTCTTTGAATTTTTCTTCAATATGTTCAAACATTGGATTTTGTGGATCGTTTGAATGTTCGGCGCCAAAATACTCCACAAGCTTATTCTTGTTTCTCACTTCAAATAGATAGGGTGTGTCATGGTGTTTTTCTGCGTACTCCTCAAACGTCATAACTTCATACTTTCTTTCTTCCGCACTCAGCGCTTCCTCGCGCGCGGCATTAACAATATCCTCCTGCTCTTCGGGGAATTTCTCAAAAAATTCCGACTGCTTCTTTTCCGTATCACATTGCATCTTTTCATCCATATGCCGTCATTCTGCCACCTATTTCGGGAAAAGAAAAGCGGGCTCGTTAGCGAGAGCCCGCAATCGCGTGTGCAAGTTTTACGATGTTGAGCGCGCCATATGTCTGCTCAACTTCCGCGCAGAGTTTCATGGTGTATTCCGTATACCGCGCTCGCTTTTCCTTACTCATCCATGCGCCGTCCATGAGGTTGGAAACCTTGTCATAGAGCTTCAGGAGCTGGATGACAGGAGGTTTGTCCCAGATTGTTTCCATCTCCTCATCGGAACTGGCAAATGTCATATCATGCACCCACCTTCGCACTTCCTCCGATACGAGCGTTGGCAACATCACCGTCGTGTCTTCCAACACGTCATGGAGAAGCAGCGTCTGGAACCCCGTGATACGCACATGCTCGTGCAGTGTGGTTTCGTGGAGCAGCATCATTGCGCACCAGATGGGGTGAACGCTGTATGGCGTTTTCCCGTCCCACTTGCGCACCGCTTTGGACGGTGTGCGGGAGTGTTTCCCGTGTGCCGTGATGGACGCATCGATGAATGTTTGCAAGGATTTATCGCGGAAGCGGTCATCGGTGTCCTTTTTCAGCTTGCGCGCGAGATTAGTCGTCACGCGCTCAAAATCATCGGGAAGCGCCTGGAACATATCGCCCTCCCAGAAAATGGTATCGACCTCGCGGAAGTATTCTTCCGGAAGACCGGTACGCTGTGCCGCTTGGTGAATGGACAGCGTTTCATTCCGAATGCCTACAATGATCTCTCGGCTCCATTCATAACTCACTATTCCCTCCTTCTCCGATATTGTAGCCGTCGGACGTGCGGGTTATTGTGAAAGAGCTTTCGGGAGCTTATCTCCCATCCAGAGCCATCCGTTTCAGGATACGCTCTGGATGAACGATAAGCGGTGTTTGGAAATGGCGAAGGAAAAACTGCTGGCGGGGTATTTTTGTTTTATCGCGTATCCGGTACAGTTCCCGCATGCTCACCCCTTTGCCGAACGGCTGCGGGATGTGTTGCGTGCGCGTCACTCCGACTATTCCGCCCACCGCATCGTGGATCTGCTCGCGGTACCACCAGATAAGTGGCTCGGGCAGTTGGTGCGGCTCAAAGAAACCGATGTCCACCACCTCGCGCGCCTCCGGTTTTAGGTTCCCGCCGACTACTTCTGCTGTAAACAACACCGTATGGTCGCCATTCTCCAGCCAGTGCGGCCGCGAGTATACTCCTACCATTCTTGTCAGCCGGACATCAAGCCCCGTTTCCTCCTTTGTTTCGCGAATCACCGCTTCTGCAACCGACTCGCCCGCATCCACTCCGCCGCCCGGCAAGCACCACACTTCAAAATCTTCACGTTTCGTGAGCAACACCTTGCCGTTTTGGATTATCGCGATGTTTACTCCCAAGGTTGGCATATTCATAACTTCTCTTGAGGCCCGCATGCATGCGGAGCTCAAGGAAAGTGAGGAGGTCGCGGTGTGGACGTTGGTCCTCGCCTCGCCTCCGGGTCTTACTGTTATAAGAACCCGGTGGGGTAGCTGTTTTTCACAGTACCTCCTCTTTGTGGATGTTTTTCATCCAGCAGCAGGTTCGCCTGCGGGCGGTTGGGGGTTGGTTTCAATGTGCTGACGCTATTATACGTTTTCCATGCGTCAATGCTGGAAAAGTAGGTGCTCTCGATAAACAAGATAATTGGTACGGCAAAAAGTGTAGGAATATAGCGAAAAAACGAACGAAATGGTATAATCGTTCTGTTGATGCATTATGACAACAAGCCATGAATTAGAAAAGTTTTTCTCGTCCCTTGGTCTTGATGAGGCAAGCCAAAACGTCTATTTTGCGCTCCTTGGACTTGCCGATGCTCCGGTATCGCTCATTGCAAAAAAGGCGGGCGTGAAGCGGCCCACCGCCTACAACATTTTGGAAAACTTGGTAAAATCCGGTCTTGCTTCTTCTTACATATCCAATAAGATAAAGCGGTATACTGCTGAAAACCCGATACACATCAAGAGCATGCTGGAAGATAGGATAGTAACATTTGAAAAACTCAAACCGGAGCTGGACAAATATCAGCACGCGAACATCTCCCGAACAAAAGCTCCGCTCAATCTGTATGAAGGAGAGGAGGGTATCCGAACCATCTATAACAAACTGCTTGAGAGTAAAGAAAAAGTCTTATACTCCATTGGTTCGTCGCAAAAAATAAAGGAAGTCTTGGGACCCGATTTTTCCTTCAGCCGAAGGCGGGTAGCACAAAAAATTCTCTCCAAGTCATTGCGAGTGCGAGAAGAGGAAATCGAACATAAATATATCACACAGCAAAAAGAACGGCTGCGTGAACTTCGCTTCCTGCCTGCTGGCATGAAAATCACCAGCACCATTCTTATTTTGGACAACACCGTGGCCGTCATTTCCCCTAAAGAGGAAGATTTCGGATTTACCGTGGTATCCAAAAGCTTGGCGGAGAGTTTGAAATCGCTGTTTCACACCTTATGGAACGTGAGCGAGCCAGCGAAGTAACGGACGGCGTTCTCAACGTTGCTGTAAACAGAGATGCCATACGATACGCCGTTGCGCGCGAACAGATCGGCCGTGAACGGGAGTATGAATATGCAGAATATATTCAATTACTCATAAAGTATTTATCGGAAAACGAACAAAAAGATTGCGGGAAGAACCCCATTGATTTTGTGTCCGCCGATACATTGTTTCGCGGGTTAAACCGCGAGGCGTACGAAGAAATAAAGCTAACGCAAAGATACCCTGTCCAAAAGGGCCAGCTTGCGGAGGAAGGAGTATTTCTTTCCAATAGTCCTTATACGGCATTTACTTTTACACGCCTTGAAGATGGAATTATTGCCGTTGTGGACAAAAACAAGCTCGTGTATAAAGATGAGCACGGCATTATGGAAGTTGGGTCGGAAGAATATAAAAGCGGCGTGCAAGCACTGTTAACATTTCTCGCGCAAAAAGGAACCAATGACAAAGACACCTTATACACGATCAACAACTATTGGGATTTAAGCAGTAGAAACCATGGACAAAATCCACTCGGCCGCACGGTTGCAATGAGGCTCCCCCAGCCAATCACTGCAACAAAAGTTTTCCTGGTACTCGAAAACGGCGTCCATGAAGAATTTGCAGAGACCGAACGTTAGCAGATCTGCTTATTTCGTATTAAAAACTTAACTTTTTCTGACGGTTCGTCCGCCTGCGTCTTTTCGTGGGCGTTTGCCATATCCCACTTTCCCACCATGGGTATCTGCCGAGTGAAAATAAAACTCCCCTTCTGCGCTTGAAGTGTCAACGTTCTTAATGTGGGATGCGTGTCGTCCTGTTGTAAGCGGCCCCTGTTTGCCACCTTGACGAGCAAGCTGCGTTGCTATTTTTAACGCTTTCCCTGGTTCGTGTTCACTATACTCACCGGTTCTTTTCATCTCCTCTAAAATCCTATCTCGTTCTTCTTGAATTCTCTGTTTCCTCTTGGACAGAGAATCGTTCTCTTGCAGAGCTTGGGTAAGTTCATGTTTGACCTCGAAGCTCATGCTGCCATTTTCAAGACTTTCCAGCTTTTTTTGTATCTCTTCCTCTTCTTGTTTTTTTTGCTCCAGTTGGCGGGTTAAAAGTAAGAGTTTCTGTTCTTTTTCATCCATAATCTCCTGTTCGTGTAAATTTAAACGGTTCTTTCTCATTTCCGTAACTTCCGCCACGAGTTTGCCGATTCTTTTTTCCAGAAAAACTCTCATTTGCTGCGCTGATTCTGCCGATGTCCACAGAGAGTCCTCTATCTTATCTTTCTCTGTTGATTTTTTTTCGTTCTGTTCTGGCTTTTCTTTGCGAGCTGGCACAGGAAAGTTCTGAAGTCCTTTCCATTTCTTAGGAGCGGGAGTATTTTCTTCCAACGATTCTTTCCACGACTTCTGACCAAAAACACTTTCTTCATCAGGAAATGCATATTTCTCTATTGGAGACATCTCTACTTTTCTTGGACTGTCATCTTTACCGAGATCAGGTGTAGTTACCTCCTCATCATCACTCTTTGTTTTTTCTAACAACTCTTCCGCCACATCATAATCCTCGGCTCTTCCTTTTTCTCCGACTAATTCCCTCATTTGAGAAGCTTCTTCCAAAGCCTCCTTTTCAGAATATTTATTTGATTGTTCTGGTTTATCCATATTTTCATTATATATCATACCCCACTGGGGAGTAAACGTAAAAGAAAGCCCGCCGCGGTTCCCGTTGTTTTAAAAAGTCTTGGCTAGGTTTCTTTCCTTATACTACAGTCAGCAAAGAAGAAAATGTTCTGATGCTGTTCTAGAGTTTCTGCTTCTCCCACAGCTCGGCAAATCTCCCTTTTCTCTTTTGCAGATCGGAAAAACTTCCGGACTCCATGATGCTCCCATCCTCAATAACGATGATTGTGTCCATTTCTTTGATGGTGGTGAGCCGGTGAGCGATGACGACGGCGGTCACATTCTTGAAAAACCGGTGCAGTGAATCCTGAATTTTTTCTTCGGACTCTATATCCAGATGTGAGGTCGCTTCATCCAGAAGGAGGATTTGCGGCTTTTTGAATATCGCCCGCGCGAGCCCCACACGCTGTTTCTCTCCCCCCGACAGCTTTATCCCCTTTTCCCCAATAACGGATTCCGCTCCTTCCGACAACTTCGCCATGAAGTCCTTCACATGAGCTATCTCGATCGAATCCCGAAGCAGTTTTTTATTATTTTCCTCTTTTTGGTTCGTGATAGTAATGTTGTCGCGCAGCGACGCGTTGAAGAGCTCGGTATCCTGGAGTACCACCGCCATGTGGTTAAAATAATCCCGTTTGCTGATGTCCCGCAAGGGAACATCGTCAAAATAGATCTCGCCGCTATAAGACTCGTGCTCTTTGAGCAAAAGCTTAAACAGAGTTGACTTTCCCGCTCCCGACAGGCCAACAACGCCGACCTTTTCTCCCCGATGCACGGTAAATGATACGTTACGCAGGACGGGTTTGCTTTGGTACGAGAACGACACATTGTTTACCGATATTGTTTTCCAGTCGACGGGAAACGCAACCTTCCCGTCTTCGCGGTCGATCGTGACAGGAGTATAGAGGATGTCCTGCATGCGAGAAACGGCGATTCTGGCAACGGCAAAACGTGCGGTTATATCCGCGAGTTCCCGCATCGACTGCCAAACATGCCCGAAGTATCCGACAAAGAGCACCAGAAAGCCGATCTCATACTTTCCATGAACCACCCCGTAGACAATATAGATCATCGCGCCGATCTGAAAAGCATTTGCGTAAAAGTTTCTGATGGTACCCCCGATTTGGAACCAGTAAATTCGTTTTCTGATCGCGCTGAACAGATCCGCCGCATTTGCCGAGAGCGTTTCCAAAATCTTGGGCGCCATGGACATTACCTTAACGCTCCGAATGTTGTTTATGGATTCAAAAAGTATCCCGCTCCGATGCTCTGTTTTTATATTCACCACACCCGCCGCAGCTACTGCCTTCTTGCGATAGAAGCGGGCTAAAACATAGAACGTGACCAGAAATAGAGAAACTGCGATGCCCATCCCAAGGTCAAAGTGGAGAATAATGAATACTACCCCCACGAGGTTGACGACGATCTCAATGATATTGTCTATCCAGATCCGGAGAACCACATCTAAGCTCTCGGCTCCTCGCTCGATGCGCTTGAATTTGTTCCCGGCGTTCTCTTTTTCATGCCAAGACATGTCAAGGAGTACCAAGTGCCTCATTGCCCGGAGTTCTGCGTCCAGGGCAACCCGTTCGGAGATCTGGTACGCCATCATCTTTACAAGCTGTAATCCCCAGTACCGGACCGTAACCGCAACGATGGTAAGTACAAACGCAGTGTATATGGGCATCAAGGATTCTCCGGCGGTGTAATCGGCAAAAAAGTTCACGATCACCGCAAACGCATAGGGCGGATAGAGCCACGACAGATCGGCGACCACTCGCAGGAGTGTCGCCAGCAAAAACCTCTTTTTATAAGCTCTCAAATAAAACCAGGTATCAGATATCAGGTTTCGGGTTGAATACATAACTTCATAAGTTTAGTATGGTGCGGTACGAAAAGAAAGCCCGCCGCGGTTCTCGTTGTTTTGAAAACCTTGGCGGGCCATGTTCATATATATCGGAGGACTTCCCGAAAGTCCGGAGAGAGAATGCCGTCTGTGGGAAGAGAATTTGTTACCCTCGCGGCATCAAGTTCGCGAAGATAGCGGTCAATGCCCAAGAGTTTCTCTCTCCTGGTCAACATCTCGGAAAACTTATTCCCCAGCTCATTGCGCTGATCTTTCCATCGTCCTTCCAACCGAACAATGCTCAAGTACCTTTTGAGATCTTGGGAAGTCATTTCGGAAAACCCGCGCTGGAAAACCGCCTTGATATGTTCAACCGTCTGAATGACGGAAACATTGGCCTTTATCGCCACATCGCCGGCCATCAAGAACATATCCAGAATGATTCCAAGCGCCTGCCGGTTTGCGTCATCGTACTGTTTGAGGAGTTTCAACAGCGTCAACGGCCACTCAAATTCTTCGATCAGCTGTTTTACTTTCCGAGCTTCTTTAGATGCTTGGAATACCTCGAGCGTCTGACGCAGTTCCTCGCCCTCGGGCAGCACGAAGTGGGTCTGGTAGCTGAATATGTCGGCAAATTTCTCCGGACATGTCTGTTTGATCCATTCGATGTACCACTTAAGCTTGCTCTCCTTCGCAGCGATCGAAAATTCGAGCTTGGATGCCAGGTTGTGATCTCCCAACGTAACCATCTCTCCACGCTCATGTACCGCTGCATACCCGACAGCGCTGTCCGGCATCGGTTCGCGGTGAAAATCATGGATGACAAAGAGTAACCAGCTCCCACGCGCCATAGCATACTTGCTTCCGAAAAAGAAGCAGTCCCATCCTTTCATGAGACAATGGGAAAACGCGTGGCCGCAGTCTTTCCAGATCCACTCCGGGACGTCTTTCTTCCGCACCAGCGCGAATTCAAACTGCATGTCGTGCCGAGCGTACTGTTTCACCATACCCTTTTTGAGAGCGTTTTTGTAAAGACGGGTGCATACATCTTCCCGCTTCTGATACAACACCATGGCCATCTGGAGTTCATGCCGTACCATAAGTGACTGCTCAAGCGAACTCTCCAGCGCCTGCCGCAATTCCAGCATCGGGCTTTGCCGCAACGACAAACTCATCTCCATGTTCTCACCTCCTTTAGGGGTTGATAGTTCTATGTAATATTTCAGCAAGCATATCAACATTAAAGAGACCGCGTTCAAACGAACCGTACGCCATAATCGCTGCCGCGGCTTTCCTATTTTTACTTGCTTTCTCCTCGGGCGTCGTGTATGGCAACGGGTCGATAAGACTTGCAATATAACCTTTCACGTCGCCATGGCTTTCCAGTATCGCAACGAGGTCGCTTTGTATCTCTTCCTGTGTTTTCATCTCCCCTCCGCTTTATTTGTTTTTCAAAGATCCCTTTCGCAACTTGTCAGAACAGTATACCACAAAAATATAGTTCTGGCAAGCTCTGAAAGAGGGATAAAGATATGTTACTCCTTACCCCTTTATCCCGCCCGTTGGCGGGAGTTGCCTGTCACATGCACAGGAAGATGTTTGGCGGCGCCCGCCTTGATATTGGCAAGGATGTTTCTCGCCGCACTTTTCATAAGCGCCGCAGTTTCTGCGCGCTTCAGATTCGGTTTCCCGAAAATGACTTTCTGGAGGTCAACGAGCTTGTGGGTCTCCATATGAATTTCCTCCATGATAACTTCTTTGGGTGGCAGCTCCGGAAGCGCTTCAACCACCTTTTCAACTTCTTGCTCAATTTCCTGCCATTCCGGCTCCATTTCTTCGCACGACATTGTGTGCCTCCTTTCGTTCATAGTGGTTGATAAAACCGAGCATGCATGAAGGGTAGTTTCCTTACCGGCTCACCGCGGGTTGTTCCGCCCCCAAGCTCCGCAGTGCGTTGCACTTCACCGGCCGCGCCAGATTCTTCTCACGAGGTTCCTCCGATACGTCTGCACCTCGCGCCATACTGCCGCCGTCGTCCAAACCGAAGTTTGGAACACACGGGCCACCGTTGCCGACCTCTCCTTTCTCAAGGGAGAGCGCAAAAGCTGGTACGGGCTTCGTCCCGCATATAGGGACACCCCCCAGGCAGCATGACGGAATCTGGAAAGAAACAACGGGTTTTTCCAGTGATCACACCAGGACTCCGTCCTGGTCAATCTCTCTGGTCCCGATTTCCCGACGGTTGAGCACCGCCGGACCCCGTGTTCCCCTTCATGACAGAGGCTCCCTACTCCTGAACAAATCCAACGGGATAGAAGAACTTCACCCCATCACCTCCTTTTTACAGTGAGTGTATCGAACTGTTTCGGTGAGCTTGTCGAACTGTTATTAGTGCGACTCGACCCACTGAATGAACCCGGGAAGAAAATTCAGGATGCAGACATAGTCCGGGTCGTCTTGGATGTTATCCATGCCACTTTTGAGAACCTTGGCGTCCTTTCTCCAGATCGGAAGCCGTAGTTTCAAAAGCTGATAAAAATCTCTACCCTTGCTGGGGGTGTTCGACCTGAACTCTCCCATCACAATGATGTGCGTGTAGTTGCCGGCAAAGATCTTATCTTCGGCGTCTTCCAAACCACATACTTCACCAATAGAGAAAAGTTGGTTGAGTATCCTGTCCATGGCGGCATTGACCGGCGCCATTTCGGATACAAACAAAACGTTGTAGTTTTTCTTTTCCGTCGTCACCGTTCCTCCTTTTCGTCGAGGAGTAGCGCAAGCGCTTTCTCCCAATTTTTGCTGTCTTGAATAAATCCGGCAACTTTTCTGCCGGTTGCCTTTTCAACATCGCGCACAAGATCGTTTGCCCATGTGGCGTAGTGATGGTCGATATCGGAACAAATAGCGACCGGCATACCCATCGTGAGCGCAAGGTGCACCACATGCAAACCGCACGCGCCTTCCGGGTTTTTGCCTTCCGCGATCGGGAAGTGCAAATCGGTAAGAATACCAACCAATCCTTTCGGTTGATAGCTGAGAATGCTTTCAATCGCATCCTTGTGGGTTGCGCACGGAAGCGGCATCATGCCGCGCGCCGCAACCAAATCGCACGCCTTTTGTAGCTCGACGGGGTTATCTTCCACAACCACGATCTTTTTTACCACGGTTCATCCTCCTGTTATTTGGTTTTTAAATGTACTGTCTTTTTTCCCTTTCGGTAACCACTCTCTCTTTGTCTCAAATGGTTACTGAAAGGGAGAGGAGGTAAGTTTATGCATCGTTGTGCCTCCTCATATGTTCTTTGTGGCGAGTGCGGTCGTAGCCGCGTGCGCCTTTTTTGGTGGAGTGTGCCCCACCTCCTTTACGGTTTGATTTAAAAGAACTTTGGAATCAGCCCTACGCTAATTCCCCTTCGCAAATCTCGAGTTTCCTCAAGATCTCTGAAAGCGGGACTACGAGTTTTTTCTCGTAGTCCCATTTAGCAATGAGACAGGCCTTCTTAGAGGGGATCCGACCTCTATAAACCTCCCTACGGTGCGGCCGCGAGAGGAAGAAGTTGCCCTATCTCGTTAGGGACACAGGTGCACCTGTGTTCAGC
Source organism: Patescibacteria group bacterium (assembly GCA_038062295.1). Taxonomy (GTDB): domain Bacteria; phylum Patescibacteriota; class Minisyncoccia; order GWC2-36-17; family WO2-46-25; genus JBBTXL01. The sequence goes on along the minus strand of JBBTXL010000045.1, from coordinate 15,558 downwards.
TCCCCTTGGCTCCTCGCCACAAGATGCATGCCGGCATCTTGTACCCTTCTGCTTGACACCCTCATCACGGGCTAACCTTGGCTATACTTTCCAAGGTTAAGAACATCCTAAGCAGATAAGGTGTTCCGTCTCTGGAGCGGGCCGCTTCCAGAATCTGAATGTTTGAAAAGAACTTTCCTCAACTTGAACCGCCAAATCTCTTTCGCGTCTCAAGAAAGGCGGGAAGGGTTTTGTTTCCTTCCCACAAATAACACCTGCGGTCTCGCCCGGATTTATGGAGAGTAATCCATCTTTCTCTCTTTTTATCGCGGATCCCCGCTCACGAGGAGCCTGTCATCGCGACAGTCTCATCGCCTGCGCCATGTCGCAGGAGCAATTTTACATGGCAGTATGAGGATGGAAGAGCAGCTTAGGCATTGGCAGGCAGAAGCGCACCGGTTTTCATGAAGCGATCAAAGATCGCTTTCATGGTCCGGCGTCCACCGCACTCACACAGCACCCGCCCCGCCTTGGTCAACCCAGCCTTCTGGATGAGAGCTTCCTTGAAGGGAAGCCCGCAATCACAGCCGACAAAGGTGACTTTGGACGCAGGCAGTTGCCTCGCGAGCTCAATGGCGCGCTCTGACCCGGCCGAACCGACGTAGACCACGAGGTGATCAAGATCATTCACAACCGCCTGGAGTTTCCTCCAGATGGCGTTGATCTCGTCACTCACGCCGTCTGCGTACTTGCCATCAGCGCGGTTAAACTTGCCTTCGAAGAGTTCAAAGAGGGTTTCAAACTCCCCTCCGTTGACTCCATCGACTGCGAAGCGTTCACCTTTGCTGTTTTGCAGCACGTACGCTTGCCGATCTTCGGCTTTATGCCAGCCGTCAGCCACTCCGTCCCCTACGGAATTGTAGGTAACGAAGCCGACTTGTCTCATGATTCACCTCCTTTGAAGGTTGATGGCTCGACCGAAACACGGCGTCGTCCCGTTCGCAGCCCTGCGCTGCTGTTGTTTCAAAGAACTTCGGGATTTCTCCCTTTCAGAAATTTGAATCGTTTCAAGCCTCTGAAAGGGAGCCAAACGATTTTTTTGCTTGGCTCTATTGAGTGAGGGGAACTCCTTGGCGCACATGTGCGTCCCCTCATGGCCAGCGTCAGCTCTTGCGAGCCTGACAGAACGGGCAGTTTTTATGCCACCCGGCGGCCTGGCACTTTGGAGCCGCGACAACGATCTGTTTTACCATTCGGTAACCACCTCCTCTCGGGTTTGAAAGAACTGTGCGGGAGCCAATCTCCCTTCCAGAGACAGCCTAAGTGTGTGGCTTTTCGTCTCTGGGACGCTGTCGTAAAGACAAGCTCTGGAAGGGAGTCCTGCGAAATTTTGCAGAACCCTATCGCACCCATGCTTTGACACCCAAGGGTTTTTGGGCAACTCCGGTGCCTTGGCCGGAGATTGACGCGTCCGGTCTGCGCTAGCCAACCGCGTGAAGCTTGGGTTTCTTGCCGTTGCCGTCCTTTCGGGCCTCCGCTTTCGCGAGAGACCGCGTGAACGGCTGGAAGAAACCGCGCTTCATGGCTTGCTGTTCCTCGTACCGGAGGGTGTCAGACAGTTTGTATGTCCGAATTCCCTCTTTCCAGGCCAGCTTGCCGCACGGGGGGCATACCACTACCCGCTTTCCGCTTGTAGCTCTCTTATCAAGAGAGTACATACGGTCCGCAGGGCCTGTGGTGCCGCAGCCGGTGACACTGCAGGAGTAAAGCTCCTGCCGGGTGTCGCTCATCCAATCACCTCCTTTCTTGTATCCTCCATAGCTTTACGCGACAGAGGAAATGGTTAGGGGTTTTGGTTTCGTTGAATTTCCTTTGGTTTCAAGGTGCTTTTGTCACTTACCTCGGGCATTATACTCATTTTTATTATTTTGTCAATAGTTTTAAACAAGTAATAACAATAATTGCTAAATAATACAGTATTTAAGCTATTTTATTGATAATATATAGTGTTGATAATTTATGACAACAGTTGACTTAAAGAAAAATATTTAGAAATTGTTATTGCCTATTGACAAAAAACTGTATTTGAGTATAATGGACGATGGTAAGCTGTTCGTACATTACCAAAACCCCTTAAACATTGGGTTTAAGGGGAATATGGGGGGAAGAAAGGGGGTGAAAACGTTGGTTTTTACGACTGAAAGGCAGTTCAACCAAACCGAAACTGCTGGCAAAGCATTTTTAGGAGAATGCCGGCAAAACGAGATGTTCACGCTGGCGCGAGGCCAGCAACTTGTGAATACGCGGAAAAAGCGGGAAACTTTACCAAATTCCACTGGTTTCTGTGGCGTCGAAAGTGAAGCGAATCAACGTGAGAAAACGTTTTCGCCCATCTATACTCCCTCCCCCAACCAAAAGGAGGGCGAGATGGGCGCCGGAAGACCATAAGACTCGTCCGTGCTAATATCTACCAACTCGCATGGATGAACAAAACCGGGGATCGAAAAACGATCCCCGGTTTTCACTTTTCCCGCACCTATTTCTGATATTTTTCTGCGGCATCCCACGCCAACCTAAAGAGAGCTCGCACCGTGTTTGCAATTTCTTCATTCTCAATAATGACCCCCATCAATTTTCCCCGGAGCGAGGCAATCGCAACTTTACTGTCATAAATAGTAATATCGCTTGAAAAATTGAATTTATCTGTGGACACAAAACGGTCTTCGGTAATTTTGTCCGGACTGTCAAAAGGACCTGCTTCACGGTTGTAGAGCGTTCTCCCGTGAATTTTTTTCTTTAACCGTACTGCATAATACTGTTCGCGTTCGGTTCGTGAAAACACTTTATGATAGTTATCAACATTGTAGAGACCCTCTATCATTTTGTCTTTCGTTTTCAAAAAATCTTCCTGCATGGTAAGCAATCCCTCTTTTCCTTCAAAAAATCGCACTTTTGGTTTTTCTCCGGCATAGTGATAGAGATTGGAAAGTTCTGGCAACAGTTCATTGAGTGCCTGATGCGCACGCTGGAACCGTTCCTGACGCCGCTGGAGAATGCGCTTCAACGCTTCCGGGTCCTCGGCCGTAAACAATGTCTTTTTGTTCTTTTCATGGGTGCTGACAAGCCCCATCTTCATGAGCGATTCTATTTCCACATACGTGGTCGCGCGGTTCACGCCCGCTTTCTGCGCGATCTGCGCAGCCGTTGCCGGCCCCAATTCCAGCGATGCGAGATACACCCGCGCTTCTTTTTCCGACAACCCGAACCGTTCCAGGTCTTTGTGCGTAATCATAAGGAACAGTATACCATAATGTTACAGAAAAATCAAGTTTTACTGGTTCCGGTCACGGGAAAAATACCATTCGTAGACTTCTTTGGCAACGGGGACGGCGACTTGTGAACCTTCGCCGCCGTTTTCCACGAGAACGATAAGTACGATCTCGGGGTCCTGGTACGGGGCAAAGGAGCTGAACCACGCATGCGTGAAACCGCCCGGTGCCTGTGCCGTGCCGGTCTTGCCTGCGGTCGTAACCGGCAAACTTTGCAAGGACTGCGCGGTGCCTGACAGCACCGTCTCACGCATACCGCGCCGGGCAATATTCAAATACTCCTGCGGGACAACCTGTTCCCGCATGACGGTCCGCTCGTTTTTGGCAATAACATTTTTATTTTTATCCAGAACACTTTCAACCACAAACGGCTGGAGCAGCGCGCCACCGTTGGCAAGCGCACCATACGCCGCAGCAAGCTGGAGCGGCGTCACCAAAAGGTTCCCCTGCCCGATGGATATGTTATACGTATCCCCCAGCAACCAGCGCTCGCCAAGCTCCTGTTCTTTCCATGCGGGGTCGGGTACCGTTCCTTCACCTTCGCCCGGAATATCAATACCGGTTGCGCTCCCGAATCCAAAGAGTGAAAGATATTCCTTGATCTTTTGAACACCAAGTCCTTGTACGTCGCCATACCCGCCTCCAATGGAATAAAAGAATGTGTTGACCGAATCGGCAATGGCACGGATAATATTCACCACGCCATGGCCGCCCGCTTTCCAGTCGCGGTAGGTATAGACCACCTCCGGACTATACGGACTCTGAATGGTAATGGCGCCGGTACTCACCACGGTTGTTCGTTCGGTAATGATCCCTTCCGTAAGCGCTGAAGCCGCGAGAAACGGCTTGATGGAAGAACCCGGAGGATACTGGCCCGCGATGGCACGGTCAAACAGCGGATGTGCCGAGTCCTGCTCCAGCGATTGGTATTCTTCCAGTGACGCAGTGTGCGAAAAAATATTATTGTCGTATGAAGGAACACTCACGAGCGCGAGCACCGCGCCGTCGCGCGGATCAAGCGCGACGGCAGCCCCACCCTTGGACGATGGCGTTGCCGCAACGGCAGCCGCAAGCGTATCGGTCAGTTTTTTTTGAAGCTCGCCGTCAATGGTCAACACAACGCTTGCGCCCGTTTCCTCCAGACTCACCTGCTCTTCCTTGCGGAGCCGCGCAACCGCATCGATCTCACGTTCAATGATACCGTTCACGCCCCGGAGCATGCCGTCGTACGAACCCTCCACGCCGATCTTTCCGACGGAATCAACGCCAAACAGTGCGGCATTGCGCGCAAGATCGCTTTCGGACGCCCGCCCGACATACCCGACCACCTGCGAAAAATACGGCCCGTCGGCGTAGCTGCGGACGGCGTTCTTTTCAAGTTCAATACCGGGAAACTCATCCAGCGCCGTCTCCAAACGAAGCGCGGCGTCCCGGTCAACATTCTCTTTGAGAACGAACGGCTGCACGTCGGAGAGGTCCAAACGGGTGAATTGTTCCCATAACAGTTCGGGCTGCACCGAAAGCATGCGGGCAAGCGCGTCCGACTCGCTGCGGCGCGTTTCCCGGGCGCGCGGGAGGTCTGCGGGCACCACGATAACATCAAAACTCGGAATGTTGGACACCAGAGGCGTTCCGTTCCGGTCGTACATGATCCCCCGCGTGGCAAGCACCGGGTAATGCCGCGTTTTGTTGTTCTGGGCAAGCGCGCTGTATGCCGCGCCGCGCTCTATTTCCAGGTATCCGGCGCGCGCAACAAATACCGTAAGCACCGTGCATGCGAGCACGCACAGCGCAACTATGTTGTGTGCCGGGATGGGAACTTCAAACTTTGAATCATCCAGTTTTTCGGCGGACGCGCGGTCAAGCAGGATCTCCTCCGGGTCGATGGACCACTTCTCCGATTTTTTGACGATATAATCCATACGCTAGGGTAACGCCGGCTTTGCGAGAAATGCGCGAAACGGATACAAGATCGCAACGGAAAGAAACACAACAAGGATATCCCGAGCGACACGGAACAACCCGATATCGATGCCGGGCGCCGCATCGTTGCCCGCAACAAATGCAAAGCTGTATGCAAATATGGCCGTTGCGCCGTCGTATACGGCGGCCGCAACAGCGGAAAATATCATGCAATGCCACAATGCGCGGTGCGGCAAAAAGGTGGCGGCGATGGCAAGCGCGCCGACGGTTGTTACCAGCGCGAACATCAACGCCCCAAATGGAAGAACGGACAAGGAGTCGAGCGCGATGCCGGCCGCAAGAACCCCGGGTAACAACAGATGATACGCGCCCGTTTCAAATGCGGCGACCGCAAGCACTGCCGGGAGAATGTTAGGCGCGGCGCCATGCCAGGAAGATGCCGCCACAATGGTCATTTGCACCAGCGCAGCACCCAGGATAATAAAAAACAGTTTTATCATTGCTGCTGTCCCGCAATAATAAATACGAGCGGGTGAACGAGACGGGAGAACGCGGGTTCCACGCGCGCCTGCTGGAATATGCCTTCCTCGGGAGTGATAATTTCATGGACCGTCCCGACAATAAGGCCGCGGGGATATTTTCCGTCAATGCCGGACGTGACAATGAGGTCGCCCACGGCAAACGGCGCGTTCTTCTCCACGAGGTCCATGAGAAACATGGTGCCGGAAAGCCCGGACAATACACCGGTTGTTCCGGTCTCGCGCGACAGAACGCTTATTTTGCTGTTTTTTTCCGAAACCAGCGCGATGCGCGCGGTTCGGTCAAACGTTTCCGTGACGGAACCAAAAACAATATTTCCGGGAAGAATCACCGGCATGCCATCGGCAACGCCGTCCCGCGTCCCTTTATCGATAAGCGCGGCGTGAACAAGATGCAACGGGTCGTAGCTTACAATGCGCGCGCCAAGAAGCGTGAACGCACCGCGCTCCGCAATACCAAGCTGCCTCCGCAACAGCTCGTTTTCCCGGGCAAGCTCTGTGGTATCGGCAAGCTCCGCGCGCAGCTGTGCCGTTTCGTCGCGCAGCACAGCATTTTCCCGCGCCGCGCTCCACAACCGCGCAACAAAATCAACACTTCCGGCAACGGAACTCCCGGCCGCGGTGAACGGCCGGAGCAACGGAGAAACGATATCAGCGACCGTGCCAGAAAATGACCCGCGCGGGAGAAAAAATCCTGCGAGCGAAAAACACGCCACCAGAACGAACGCCCACACGAACATTCTGAAAGGCCGAGAACGCATTACAGTTCACTCTTCATACTGGGACTTGACCAAAATATCGGAGAGTTCCGACAAGTTCTCTAAAATAATGCCGGTGCCGATCACCACGGATGTCAGCGGATCTTCCACGGTCCGTACCGGGATCTTTGTTTCCTCCTCGATCAGCGTGTTCAGCCCCCGCAGGAGTGAGCCGCCGCCGGTCAGCAAAATGCCGTTGCGCGCAATATCAGATACCAGTTCGGGCGGCGTGACTTCCACCGCCGCTTTCACCGCGTGCACCAGCGTCGCGACGGACGATGCCATTGCCTTTCTGATCTCGTCCGCATCAACATCCACTTCTTTCGGCAGGCCGGTCACCAGATCGCGCCCCCGGATAACATCCTGGAGCTTTTCGCGCGTCGGGTATGCCGAACCAACGCTTATCTTTGCCTGTTCGGCGGCCATTTCGCCCAACAGCAGCTTATGCTCATCGCGCATGTAGCGGATAATGTCCTGGTTCAGTTTGTCGCCCGCGATCTTCAAGGTTTTTGAAACCACAATGCCGCCAAGCGATATGACCGCAATATCCGTTGTGCCACCCCCGATGTCCACCACCATGCTGCCGACCGCGTGATGGATGGGCAGGCGCGCGCCGATCGCCGCCGCAATCGGCTCCTCCACCAGGAACACCTGGCGCGCTCCCGCATTGCGCGCCGCGTCTTCCACCGCGCGCTTTTCAACTTCGGTGATCTGCGAGGGGATCCCGATCACGACACGCGGGCGCGGCACCGGTGTCAGTTGGTCCTTGTGCACCGTGTCAATAAAATATTTGAGCATCTGCTCGGTCACCTCAAAATCGGATATGACGCCGTTGGAAAGGGGCTTTATCGCCACGATATGCTGCGGCGTGCGCCCGAGCATGCGCTTTGCCTCGCTGCCGATGGAAAGCACCTGCCCCGTTTTTTGGTTGATGGCGACCACCGACGGCTCATTGATGACAATGCCGCGCCCGCGCACATACACGAGGGTATTTGCGGTGCCGAGGTCTATCCCCATATCCTTGGAAAAATAACCGAACAGCTTATCGATCATACTATCTAATTTCTAAAGTAATTTCCCGACATTTTTTATAGATACAAGTTTTGTTTTTGTATTATCTCTTCGTTTTATCTCCACGCACCCTTTCTGTGCCAAGGTCTTTTCCGATACCACCATGCGCCAGGTCGCGCCGATAAGATCCGCATCGGCGAACTTCTGCCCGGGAGACGCATCCCGGTCGTCATATAACACACCAATACCGTTCTTCAAGCACTCCGCGTACAAGACCTGCGCCGCCTTTGCAACCCGCGCTGACGACTTTTTTTCCTTGCCCCCAAGCGGCACGATATGCACCGCAAATGGCGCCAGTTCCCGCGGCCATATGATGCCGCGGTCGTCGTGATTTGTCTCCACTACCGCCCCCATGACCCGTCCCAAACCGATACCGTAACATCCCATCACCATAGGCGTATCACTCCCGCTACGGTCGGTGAAATACGCCCCCATGGCTGAAGAAAACTTTGTTCCAAGCGTAAAAATGTTCCCTACTTCTATAGACTTTATTTCTGCCAAAACGTTTCCGCACACGGGACATTTCTCGCCACCCCGCGCCTGTGCGAGCTCGGTATTTTGCGCGAAACCGCACTTTGTGCACCATATGACGGTATCCTCGCCCGCTTCGGTCGGCGTCTGGAATTCGTGCGAGATTTCCTTTGAAAACGACCCACCGCCGGCTTCTGCCACCACCACCGAAAGCCCACAGCGCTTGAAGATCTTTCCGTACGCCTTTTTTGCTTTTTCGTAGTATTTTTTCCGGTCCTCTTCATCTGCGTGAAAACTATACAGGTCTTTCATGAGAAATTCTCGTCCGCGCAACAAGCCGGATTTTGCGCGCAGCTCATCGCGGAATTTCGTCTGAATCTGGTACAGCGCAAACGGCATATCTTTGTACGAGAACGACCGCTTGCGGATGATATCGGTGATTACCTCCTCGTGCGTCGCGCCAAGCGCGAACTCACGCTGTTGCCGATCCGTGAGTTTGTAGAGGTCGTCCACGCTGTCCCACCGTTTGGTTTCCTCCCACAGCTCTTTGGGGTGCAGCGCGGGCAGCAAAAGTTCAACTCCACCGATCGCGTTCATCTCTTCGCGGATGATGCGCGCAATGTTTGAAAGCACCGAAAGGCCCAAAGGTAAGAGCGTGTACACGCCACTCGTGAGCTTGTCAATATATCCCCCACGCGCCAAAAGCTGCGCGTTGACGCTCGGTTCGTCTTTGGGAGCCTCCCGACGAGTGTGAATGAATGCGTGAGATTGCAACATGATATAGGAACAGTACCAAACATACAGGTAAGTTTCAACCCGGTAGTAGATCCTCGGCATGCTACGCCTTTCCGTCGCTTCGCGACAGCCGAGGATTCACTACCGGGTCAAGATAACAAAAAGCCATTCCAAAATTCTGGAACGGCTTTGGGAAGACGGTTCATGGGAGATACCGGTGAGACTCTATCATGCGTGCCGAATAATTGAAGTCATCGGCCACCGAGGACAACCTGCCAAAAAAGCGCGCGAGTTGCTGTGCTGTCACCAGGTCATCCGGTGAAAGCGCATGGGGTTGCCGCAGACGCTCCAGCAAAGTAACAAACATCTGAAAAAAAGGCAGGGTGCCCTCCTCATTCCGTATCTGCGGGAACAGTCCCGCAAGGATCATCACCGATATCCTTTTCATGGTAGGAGGACCTTTCTGACAACATGGGCATGATGCGTCACTGCCATCGATATTCCGAACGACTGCCGAAAGAAAATCTACGGCATCTTCGTGTACTCCTCTCGGTATACTTTTTTCATGGCATTGCGCGTCATTCGCAATCTTTTTCAGACGCTCCTTCATCACGAATGCGAGGTACGAATATGTGCTGACAATCTCCATTTCCTCAACGCTCCATTTTCTGAAAAATCTGCTCAAAAACAGCCTGTTTTTATTCTCTTGTTCAGTCCATTCTTGCATCTTTGGCACAACATCTCTCCAAATGTCTGGTTTATACTGATCCATCCCCCACCCCCTTTGTTAAAGACCTGTGCCCGGTAACCAGGGCAGCTATACTCTACCGCATTCAAAACAGCTTGAAAATATCCCGCACGGTGATCAGCACCATGAGAATCATCAACAGCGCAAAACCGATCATATTCGCCCGATACTCGAACACCTTACTCAACGGGGAACCTTTCACCGCTTCCACAAGCAAGAACGCGGCGCGGCCGCCGTCAAGCGCCGGAAACGGCAACGCGTTGATAATGCCGATGTTGATGGACAAAATGGCGGCAAGCTGGATGATGTAGGAAAACCCAAGCTGCGTTACCTGGTATGTCAGTGCGCCGATGCCCACCGGCCCTGCAATATCGGCAATAAGTTTTCCGTTCGTAATGAGATGCCACACGATAGATGCGAATGTGGAAAGAAACAGCCACGCGAGCGACACCATTGCTTCAATGCCCTTGAACGGCGCGAGATACCACGGGTACGAGACGATCGCTGTCTTTTGGAGCGCGACGCCGACTGCACCCTCTCCTGCCGGCGTTTCCATGCGCGGCGTTACGGGAATTTCCAGCATCTCTTCACCGCGTGCCACTATCATGGTGATTGCCGTGCCTTTGTGTGCTTGGATATATTCCTGAACCGCGACAACCTCCGTTGTTTCAACGCGCGCACCGTCGGCGGTAAACGCCCGTATCGCATCCCCGATCTTCAACCCCGCACTTTCCGCGGGGGAACCGGGGGCGATCTGCGTAATACTCACGCTCACATTACGCATGGGATATTTAGCCGTATCGTCTGAAACGGCACTCGGAATACCGTACCAAAATCCGAACGCCAAAAGTACCGCGGCAAGGATAAAGTTCATCGTCACGCCCGCAAGAATGACCACGATACGCGTTGGGATGGACTTGGCGCCAAAACTCATGGGGTCGTCTTTTGCGTCCCCGTCCTCACCATAGATCTTCACGAACCCGCCGATGGGAAGCCAGTTGAGCGAATACACGACGCCGTTTCTCACCCACGAATAGGCCTTCGGGGGGAACCCCATACCGAACTCTTCTACCTTAATACCGGCTCGCCGCGCCGTCACAAAATGCCCCCACTCATGCACCAAGATGATGGCGCACAAAATCGCGATAAAAAGAATAACCGCTCCAATGATCATGAACGCAGTATCTCTTGTTCTTTCGCATCGCGCAAGCCCTTGATCTTTTCGTTCGTGAATTCGTCCACCGTTTTCTGGATGTCGTTCTTGGTACGGAAGAAGTCGTCTTCCTTCATCTCACCGTCCTCTTTCAGCTTCTGCGCGTGGCGCAGCGCATCTTCGCGCTCGCGGCGAACGGCAATGCGCGCCTCTTCCGCATGTTGGTTCAGCGTTTTCACCAGCATCGCGCGCCGCTCTTCGGAAAGCGCCGGCATGGTCAGGCGAATACTGTCTTTGTCCGCGATAGGCGCTATGCCAAGCGCGGACTGGGTGATGGCTTTTTGGATCGGCTCCATCGCGTTTTTATCCCACGGCTGAATAACGATCATGTTGGGCGGTACAACGGCAAGCGTTGCGAGCTGGTTGAGCGGCGTGGGCTGGCCGTAGTACTCCGCCGTGATGCCGTCCAGCAGACTGATAGTTGCGCGTCCGGTACGAAGCGCGGAAATTTCCTGCTTGAAATGCTCAAGCGTACGCTCCATCTTTACCGCCATATTTTTGACAATATCGTCGTGCATACAAAAATTCTACAGCGATGACTGGCGCTGGGGATTTTTCATTCCCATAAAAATATTCTGCTCGTCGCGATAATCTACCGTGATAATATTGATACGCTTTTGCGTATTGAACTTCTGCACGCTCCAGTTGACGCCCGCATCTTCGGAAATATAGAGCAGTGCACCGACCCCGACATATATTGTATTACGGTTTTGGGGACTGAGAGCGATCGCATCCACGGGAAGTTGGCGGGGTGGGATGAGTAGGTCAACGAACCGCCATGTAGTCCCGCGGTTTTCGGAAACGACCAAACCATTGGCGACCGCAAGGTACAACACCCTGCTGTCTGCGGGATCCATGCGGAATGCAATGATGTTGTTGGATGCGGTCACGCGCGAGAGCTGCCGTGCCAGACTGTCCCAGGTTTGCCCACCGTCAACGGACCGGAACAAACCGCGGTCGGACGTTACGACATACATTTCCGACGGGTTTTCCGGATTGATGACAATATCCGAGATCTTCCCGGTGAGCCACTTCAAAACTTCCCACGTTTCGCCGTAATCCCGCGATACAAATACGCCGCCCTGCGCAGTTCCAATATAGAGTATATTACCCAATACCGGATGGATCGCAAGAGCGCGCAACGGATAATTTTCCAGTTGGGAAATATAGGTCTGCGCGAACGACAATCCGCCGTCGGTCGATTTCAAAAAAACGCCGTATTTGTTCTGGAACGCCGCGATATAGATGTTCTCCGCATTGTTGGGGTCTTGCGCCATGCGGTACACCGTCGCGTTAGCGGCCAGCACCTTGTTGCGGTCAAACAACTTATCCCAGTTCTGTCCGTTGTTCACGCTTTTATACAGCCCCGCGCCCTCCGTGCCAGCATACACGATGTTGGGGTCAAGTATGTCCATCGCAAGATCAAGAACGGTCACTTCGGGAATATTCTGCCCGGCATCCACGGCAACCTGAGGAAACCACACCCGACCGCTTTCAATGGAACGAAAAATGTTCGCGCGCGGCTCTTCCACGCCCGCCTCACCCTGCGTTTGAACAACCGCCTGGAACAGGGGGAATGACGCGATCATGTCCCGTACCGACAGCGGGGAAAACACCAGCACCGCGCCGATAAGAATGGACAAGACAATAATAATGGCAAGTGGATGCATATGGTTATAATGTAAGAAGCGTGTTTTCCAGCAACAGCCGCCGGTTGGCGTTGGTTGTTTGCGCCGTAAAGCGCGCGGCAACCAAAACCGTAAGCGCGTTCCGGAGCCGGTCTGTGGTCAGCTGTTCCTCGCGCACCAGCCGTTTGAGGTCTCCGGCAAGCGAACGACGTTCGGTCAATTCGTCCAATCCCAGCGAAATGTATAAAAGGTCGTGCATAAGCGCCAGCCAGCGGTCGAACACTTCTTCTATGTTTTCATGTTCTTTCGAAAGTTTCTCGGCAAGCGCAAGCCGCTCGGAAATGCCGCTCTCGAAAACAATGTCCAAATGGTAAAATATTTCATCTTTTTTGTCAACGGCTTTCTCCTGCATCCCGGAAAACCGTATCTTCTGAACGCGCGACAGAACGGTTGGCAACACCATGCCGGGATGCTCGGATGCCAGGATAAGAACGCTCTGCGCGGGCGGCTCCTCTAAAGTTTTGAGCAGGGCGCTTGCGGCCTCCGGCTGCATCCGGTGTGCCTCATTGATAATGACGACCTTGTTCTTTCCGCCGGCAGGCGCGAGCACAAGAAACGATGTGATGCTGCGGATCTGATCTATGGTAATGTCACCGCTCTTTTCTTCCGGCATAACGATAAGGACATCGGGATTTGGCCGCCGCTCGTCCGTGTGGCCGGTGAGCGAACGCGCGAACGCACGCGCCTCATCTATTTTCCCCGAACCCCGGGGGCCGAAAAAAAGGTACGCATGGGCGTTGGTCCCCTCGGAAAAGCTCTTTTCAAGAAAAAGTATTTTTCGGTTCATATCAGCGAAGATATGTGTTCTTTGCAACAAGGTGTTCCTGGAATGTTTTTGAAAACACCGTTGCGCCGTCCGGTTTAGAAAGATAAAACAGATGATCAGAGTCGGTTGGTGTCAGTGCCGCCGCAAGCGCCTGTGCGCCCGGGTTTGCAATGGGTCCGGGCGGCAAGCCCCGGCGCCGATAGGTATTGTACGGCGAATCCGCTTGCAGGTCCGCCAGCGAAAGTTCTGTGTGCCCCACGGCGTATGCCACCGTCGCATCCACTTCAAGCGGCATACCGATCGCGAGCCGTTTCCATAAAATACCGGACACCAACTTCATATCCTCCTCCGTAATAACCTCTTTCTGGATGAGGGACGCCATCGTTACGATCTCAAAAATGCTTTTCCCCTGCCGGCGTGTTTCCTCGCGCATCTCACGGGCAAACTTTTCACCGAAGTTGTCGAGCATTTTTCCGACGCTCGTGCTTGCCGTTGCAGCAGGGTCAAAAAAGTAGGTATCCGGAAACAAATACCCTTCCAGCGACGCGCCGCCGGGCGCATCTTCCAGGAACGGATATGCTGTCTGAAGATCAGCGACAGTAAAACGCGCGAGCGTATCTCCAGAGAACAAACCGGTCTGTTTGAAACGTTTGTCCGTCTGCGCAAGCGTGAACCCCTCGGGAATGGTCACTGAAATATCGGTACGATACACAGCTCCGCTTGCGATCGCATGCGCAATGTCGCGGGGCGAAGCGTGCGACGGGAATGCGTAGATACCCGCCTGCATGCCCGGCGCAAGACCGTCGCGCCACACCGCAAATGAAAAGAATATCGCGCGATCAACAAATCCTTTCTGCTCCAGGTTGCGCGCTATGGCATGCGGCGACTCGCCACGGACAACAGTGAACAACGCGCTGTTTGCAGCAGACACATGCGCTGGCGCGCTTGCGCGCCACACAAAATATCCGTAGACGCCAACGCACACCACGATCATACCTCCTGCAAGCGCGCACACGAAAAAAACAACGATGCGCCATGGCGTGGCGCGCGGCGGTCCTTGCGGTAGGACATTTTCTTCTTGATTCATCCTTGTTTCGCGAGAGATACAAGCGCTTTCAGATCGGCAAGCACTTCCTCCGCGTGCGTTTCCGGCTTCACCGCTTCGTATATTTTTTCGATTGTTCCATCGGGGGTAATAAGAAAAGAAGTGCGGTATGTGCCCATGTATTCCCTGCCCATAAACTTTTTTGTTCCCCACACACCGTACAGCCCGACAACTTTCTTTTCTTCATCGGCAAGCAGCGTGAACGGCAGTGCGTATTTTCCGGCGAATTTCGCATGTTTTTTTTGCGAATCAACACTCACTCCAAATACCATTGCCTTCATTTTTTTGAAGTCAGGAAAAGCGTCGCGTATCGCGCATGCTTGCTTTGTACATCCGGGGGTATCGTCTTTTGGATAAAAATACAACAGTACCCACTGGCCTTTGTGATCAGAGAGTGTATGCTGTTCTCCTGCTTGGTCCGGAAGAGAAAAATCAGGCGCTTTTTGTCCAACGGAAAGTTTCATGCTCTACGCCCCAGCATATCACATCCCGCACGCACCGCGATATTGACAAACACCTATTTTTTTGGTTCAATAAAGATAGGAAAAGCTCTTCATGGTCTTTTAAAAACCGAGAGGGGGTGGTGGACGTGTTACGCATATGGAATGCCAATCACCTTTGTCCTATTTCGAAGCAAAAGAAGATGCCTGTGTTCGTTCTGGAAGATGGCTCAACAACTGAATACCACTTCAACCACAGGAATGGGAGCCCGGTCTACTTTACGACCTATACGAAGCCGCATCCGGACCTGTTCACCTTTACGTGCCCTTTCTGCGGCCAACAGGGAGAACTCCACTTGTGCCTCACTCTCAACAAGCCCCTCCTGTACCATTGAACCTTTTGACGCAAAGCGTCCCGACATCCATCGGGACGCTTTCTACTACTTATTTTCTATCTGCCGCCAAGTTGGAAGTTTTTCAACGGATGGTATGTATGCTCTCCTGATATATCCCTTACTGATTGCATGAGGGTACAGGACGCGGCAGGGAAAAGTTCCGAAATAGGTGGCTGGTTCAGTGATATGTTCCCTGCATGCCGGCCAAAGTTTTGTGAGGAAATATTTATGCGCGCAAGCGTGATATGCGGGATAAGTTCTTTTACGGTGACACGAGCTTCGGAACACATTTCGCGGCACGAAACGGCAATGGCGTCCGAAAATATTCTCAACGGTTCGCTATCTTGAAAAAGCGCCCAGATCATCGAAACGCTGCGCGCGGCGGGTGGCGCATATAC
>JBBTXL010000044.1:0-24029 GCA_038062295.1 Patescibacteria group bacterium | reverse complement strand
TCCTGATAAACACCGAAAAGGCGCGCACCGACATTTTGCTGGTTGGCGATAACATGAGTGAGCGAAAAGCAGAACGGTTTCTGCGGTTTGTTGAGTCGTGTGTCGGCACGGAGTTGCGCTACACCTTGCTTAAAACGGAAGAGTTCAAATATCGCAAAAGCATGTTTGACCGCTTTGTTCTGGATATTTTAGAATTTCCCCATCGGAAGGTCATCAATAAGCTGAAGGTGTAGGGGCGTTCACTCTTCACCCATTCAAACTTGCGCGTTTAGCTCAGTGGCAGAGCGTTCGCTTCACACGCGAAAGGCCGTAGGTTCAATCCCTACAACGCGCACCAATTATGCACGGAGATTTAGACAAGTTAATAGCGTTTGTTACGGCGCATTTTCCGTTTGATGAAAATGTGTATCCGGAACTGAAAGGGGCTGACGAGAAACAACGCTTCCTTTTTGCGGTGCGACATTCCGCTATACACTTTGCAAAAACTGCAGGGAAAATTGCGGCGGTGAGCGAAGATGCAGACCATGGCGATGATATAGACACAGAGAAACTGAAAGAAAATGTTCCCAAGGCTCTCATCAACACACTACGCCTTGCCGAATTACTTGGCATGTCAGAAAAAGACTTGACACGAGCGATTGAGGAAAAATATAAAAATAACATTGAATAGGGAAATGACCGCATGGTTTTCACGCGGTCATTTAAAAAATTCTCCCCGTTCATATTCTCGGATCGTTTCTTGCGCAGTTTTTGCTTCAATGCCGGTGATCTGCGCAGCCCACCATTTTGCTTCCGCGAGCCGGTCGTATACCAGGAGCCACAGCAGTTTGGTGATCTTGTTGGGGTGGTTCGCTGTCTGGAGTGTCATGGCGCGATCCGCATAGAATTGCGCCCATGATCTGCTTTTGCGTTTCCAGATGGCGCAGCTGATGGCGTGATGGTACCAGAACCACAGAATTTCATGCCACCAGAATCTGTCTTTCTTGGATAGATCAAGTGGATCTATGTGTTCCAGAATGACCTTTATCTTATTGGCGACCAGATGCGGGTTGGTATCGTCCCATTGTTGCGTATGCATAAGTGCCAGATCATGGTTCTTGTACGCTTTAGCAAGACCTTGAAGACTATTTGCCATATTATGCACTTCAGAATAAGCTTGCTGGAGTTTATTCTTTATTTTCGGTCTCATATTCCCCCCCATTTTTTTGTTAAGGTACTCCCGTTTGTTAAGATGGTATCTAGTATGTTGTGCTTTGTCAAACGAAATATAGAAAACCCGTTCAGCATCGCTGAACGGGTTTTTTTGTTGCGATTTCAAGAATATCCTGAAGGATGGCAAAACCGGTCGGTAGCGCGCCTGCGCCTTCGCCGTATAGGTAGGTGGCATCGTTTATGACAAAGCCGTTCTGCGCACCAGTGATTTTTCCCCAAAAAGTGTTTGTTGGTACTTTTACAAACTGTACCTTGAGATTCAATGTGCCATCGTTTCTATTGACCGTGAACCTGGCAAGCTGTTTGATTTCGCCATCGGGGTTAAGCTTGGTTTCCAGGAATAGGTATGGTGTCCAGGGGATCTCATCAGGGGTCGGCAACCCACGAAAACGAATCTTGTCAGGGTGAACATACTGGTGACTTGCAGTGGTGGCGAGGATGGCAAGCTTGTATGCCGCATCAAGGCCAGAGATGTCAAGTAGCGGATCTGCTTCAGCAAGTCCCCGTGACTGAGCTTCGGCCAACGACTCCGCAAATATGTTTCGCTTGGATCCAGCTGGTTCGTGCATTCCCAATTGTTTCATCCGCCCCAACATGAAATTCACCGTACCGTTGAGCACTGCTTCTATTGAGTAAATAGGGAGGGGCCACTCGCGGAGCGTTCTGATAATAGGAACCGCCCCGCCCACGCTTGCTTCAAACAGGAACTGCGCATTGGCTTTTTCTGCCGCGCGCATCAATTCCTGATAGTGGAGTGCGACAAGCTTCTTGTTGGCGGTCACGAAATGTTTGCCGTTCTCAAGCGCCGAAATGGCACAGTGTTTTATCTCCTCTACAGCCCCCGTTGTTTCGACGATGACATCAACCTTTGCATTGTCCACGAGATCAGACGGGTTTGACGTGAGCGGTACGGGGAAAGGACGTTCTTTTGAAACATCTCGTACTGCAGCCGCCAGGATGTTGAGCGTTATGCCATTCTTCCGCAACATTTTTTGTGTGTTTGCATGCCGTAGGACGCGGATAAAGCCGGAGCCAACCGTTCCATAGCCTATCATACCAATATTCAAGCGCATTCTATCCCCCTTTTGTTAAGGTTCAAAAGTTATGAACAGGATACTAACAGTATTTCATTCTTTTCGTCAAATATGGCGTTGCACCATGTTTTATTTTCTGTTACGCTTGCGTGATGCCTCCGCAAGAAAAAATCGTGCCGCTCATATACGATACATATATCACCATGCTTAAAAATAGCGCACGGACGCGGATGTTTCGCCACTCATATGCGCAGGTGAACGGAAAACGCACCGATATTTTGGAGAATGGGAGTCTTTCATGCGCTTTTTTTGTTTCTACCGTTCTGGCGATGTTCCGCCTTATTGACCGTATGCATAGCACGGTGGACGGGGCGGTCAAGGATTTGGAGGAATCGGGGTGGAAAAAGATACGAAGACCCATGGTTGGCAGCGTGTTGGTGTGGGAGTCAAAAACAGACGAAGACGGCCCGCATCGGCATATGGGGTTTTATATCGGTAAGGATCAAGCCGTCAGCAACAGCACACAGCGGGGGTATCCTGTGATCCATCACTGGACATACGGAAAAAAGCGCGGACTGCCGCGCCGTAAAGTAGAATCAATTTACTGGTATACGGAAGATTTTGACAAGATAAGCAAAAAGTGACCGTGAGGGTCACTTTTTGCTTTTGTACAGTTCCCATGCGCTCGGCACGAGCGTGACGATAATGATGGCAATGACGATGGGTAGAAGATAGCGGTCAATGCCGGGAATGATGCTGCCTAAAAAATAGCCAAGCCCCGTAATGCTCACGGTCCAGAGTGCGCTGCCGATGATGTTATAGGTAAGAAACGTGCGGTAGGGCATCGTGCCAACGCCCGCAACGATAGGTACGAATGTGCGGAAGATGGGAAGAAAGCGCGCAAGAATAACCGCCTTTTTTCCGTGGCGTGCGGAGAACCGCTCCGCTTTTTTTACATGGTCTTTGTGAAAGAAGAGAGAATCTTCTTTGGTGAAAATAAGCGGCCCGAGTTTATGTCCGAGCGCATACCCGATGCTGTTGCCCGCAACGGCCATGATAAAAATTCCCAGCACCAGGAGCGGGAAACTGAAAATATCCTGCGAAGCGAGAAATCCCACGGAAAACAGCAAGCTGTCGCCGGGAAGAAAAAACCCGAACGGAACGCCGGACTCGAACAATACGGCGCCAAAAATGCCAAGATACCCCGCTGCCTGAATAAGCGAGACAAGGTCAGCCATAACTATACGCCCTGTGCGAGAAAATCTTTTTTATATATCGCAAACAGCGCCGCGAGAAGACTGAGTACCAGCGGCCCGATGAGAAATCCTGCAGGCCCGAACAGCGACAACCCGCCCAGAACAGACAGCAGGATGAGCAGGGGATGTACCTTAATGCCGCGCTCCATCAATTTTGGCGTCAGCAGGTTGTCGACAAGTCCGACGGCGGTTGCTCCCCAGATGACGAGTCCCAACCCTGCCATTGAGCTACCGGTGATGAAAAGGTATGCAATCCCGGGAAGCAGGATGATGGCAGTTCCCAGGAAAGGGATGAGTGCCGCGACAGCTGCGACCGCTCCCCATAATGCGCCATTGGGCACGCCGAATGTATAGAACCCGATGCTTACCAAGAGTCCCTGTACTAAAGCAACAATGAGTGTTCCAACCACGACAGAGCGGATAGTATTTTTTATTTTCAGGAATATCAGCTCATCATCGCTTTCCGGCAATGGGCTGAACATCCGCACAACGGCGGTAAGCTTATGGCCGTCTTTCAGGAGATAATAAAGCGCCAATAAGCCGATGAAAATGCTGAAAATGAACTGCGCGATGCTCGAAAACACCATGCCGGTGTTTCCCAACAGCCAGCCGAGGGCCTGGCGCATCATTTGATTCACGTCTACCGTCACGGATGGGTTCAGAATTCTTAATTTACTTTCAAGCGTGGCGGCTGCGTCATGGGCAAAAGTACGCGCTGTTTCACCTGTGGCAAGGGATGTGTACACGTTCGCCGCTTCCTGGAATACGAGCGTTCCGAAAAGTATGAGCGGCATCAGAAAGATGCATATGATAATAAAGACGGTTATCAACGATGCGAGCGAGGGGATTCCGACGCCATGTGCGATCTTTCGGTGGAGCGGCTCAAAGATAACGGCGAGTGTGCCGGCAACGATGAGAATGGTGAAATAAGGGAGAAAGATAAAGAACGCAAGCGCGCCAACGCCCAAAAGCAAAGCGATAAAAAAAGCAATGCGCACATGTGCGTTTTGGAGCATGGCATATATAATACCAGTTTTGAAGCGGTACAACAAGCGAAATTATGATATAATACCGCCATATGGGAAAATTTCCCGATGGATTTTTATGGGGTGCAGCCACCGCTGCGCACCAAGTGGAAGGTGGCAATCGCAACGATTGGTCGGAGTGGGAAAAACAGAACGCGGAGCGGCTTGCCCGCGAAGCGGAGCGGAAATTCGGGCATCTTCCGAATTGGAACGATATCAAAATACAAGCGCAGAATCCCGCAAATTATATTTCCAGTCGCGCGTGCGACCACTATAACCGTTATGAAGCAGATTTCGACATTGCAAAGTCGCTCGGACACACTGCGCATCGGTTTTCCCTGGAATGGTCGCGCATAGAGCCGGAAGAAGGGAAGTGGGATGAAAAAGAGATAGAACATTACCGCAAAGTTATCCATGCCCTCCGCGCGCGCGGCATAGAGCCGTTCGTCACGCTATGGCATTGGACTAATCCGGTATGGATTCGCAATATGGGCGGATGGGAAAATAAAAAAACAGAGGGTTTCTTTTTACGATACGTAGAAAAAATAATTGAAGAGTTTGGCAATGAGATACATTTTTGGCTCGTTATAAACGAACCCAATATTTATGCGGGTATGAGTTATGTGCAAGGTGATTTCCCACCCTGTGTTAGGAATATGTGGCGCGCTAATCGTGTTATGCAAAATCTGGTGCGCACAAATAATCGCGCCTATGTTTTGCTTCATGAGAAATTAGGTAATCGTATTATGGTTGGGTCTGCTCATAATTTAATTTCACATCTTCCCTATAATAAGGATTCTTTATTAGATAAGCTTTCATCTTGGTTTTTAAATAACGTAAGGAATTTTAGATCATTTGGTTGGGCAAGAGGTCATCAAGATTTTATCGGTATAAACTACTATCATCTTGAAAAAATACAGTTTGTTTTATTTGGAAAACGGCGATGGTATTTTTTTCGGACTCACGTCAATCAAGATAATGTCACTGATATGAACTGGGAGATTTATCCCGAGGGGATTTATAATTTTTTGCTGAACATGAAAAAATATAAATTGCCAATTTTTATAACTGAGAATGGCTTAGCCGATACCACGGATGATCGGCGTGAAGATTATATTAAAAGTCATTTGCAATGGGTGCATAAAGCGATTTCCGAAGGCGCGGATGTGCGTGGGTATCTGTATTGGTCGCTGTTGGATAACTTTGAGTGGGACAAGGGGTTCTGGCCGCGGTTTGGGTTGGTGGAAGTGGATTATAAAACGATGGAGCGGCGCATCAGGCCGTCGGCGTATGCATACGCAAATATCTGTAAGGAAAACGCCGTAACATGACCGCAAGCTGGCTTGCCATTGCGTTGTTCGGATACGTGCTGCTGGGTGTTGTTGCGGTGCTGGATAAGTTTATTCTGGCACGCAAACTGCCGCACCCTGCCGCGTACGCCTTTTACATCGGTATTGCCGATATTTTTGTTCTTGCGCTCGTGCCCTTCGGTTTTTCGTGGCCGGCGCCAGGTACCGTTCTGCTTGCGCTCGCGTCCGGCGCGGTATTCATCCTTGCACTCATATTTTTCTTTAGGGGCGTCATTGCGTTTGAGGCATCTCGCGTGGTGCCGGTGTTCGGCGCGCTGACCCCCGTTTTTCTTTTTGTCTTGTCGTTCTTTCACGATGCCCTGCGGCTCAATGAGTTTCAGACTATTGCGTTTGTTTTACTGGTTGGCGGGGGATTCCTTATTTCATATCGCCGCGCGGAACAGGGGAATATGCGCTTATTCATGCTTGCCGCCGCCGCCGCGTTTTTTGCGGCGCTTTCCTATTTTCTTGCAAAGATCGTCTATACCGAATCCGATTTTATCAGCGGTTTTGTACTGGGGCGCGTGGGGACATTTGCCGCCGCGTGCGCAATGTTGTTGGTGCCGGCGCTCCGCTCGGCAATTTTCAGCGCTACCAAAGCGGCTGCCCGCCAATCCATTATCTTGGTCGGAGCAAATAAAGCGCTTGCTTCGCTTGCGTTCATTGCTATTCACTATGCTATCTTTTTAGGAAATGTAACGCTTGTGCAGGCGTTAGCCGGCGTACAATATGTATTTTTGGTTTTAATTCTTACGCTTATATCTTGGAAACTGCCGGCCATATTCCATGAACGCGCCGGGTTTGGTGCCATTGCGCGCAAGACCTTCGCGACATTAGTGATAGGGTTTGGTATTTTTATTCTTGCGTTTTCGGAAAAGCCGCGCGATCTGGCAACCGGCGTTGTCGCGTACGGCGTTACCTTCAGCGAAAAATATGCGAAGGATATGAATTTGGACTGGCGCGCGGCGTATCTGGCAACGTTGGATGACCTTGGCGTGCGCCATGTGCGCATTCCGGCATATTGGGACCTTGCCGAGCAGAACCGCGATGAATTTCAGTATGATGACCTGGACTGGCAGATAGAAGAAGCAGAAAAACGCAACGCCATTATTGTGCTGTCGGTTGGGTATCGTGTCCCGCGATGGCCGGAGTGCCACATACCGGAGTGGGCGAAGAATTTGCCGCGCGAAGAGTTTGAGCGCGAGGCGCTTGCATATGTGCGGACGACCGTGGAGCGATATCAACGCTACTATTCCATAAAATATTGGCAAGTGGAGAATGAGCCGTTTTTATCGTTTGGCGAATGTCCAAGTTTTCATGCGGAATTTTTGGATGAAGAGATCGCATCGGTACGGTCGCTTGACCCAAGGCCCATTATCATTTCTGACAGCGGAGAGTTAAGCTTTTGGATCCAGGCGGCAAACCGCGCCGATGTGTTTGGTACCACGATGTATCGCACTATCTGGAGCCCAAAGGTTGGCGGGTATTTTGACTACCCGTTGCCGCCGGAGTTTTTTCACCTCAAGGCAAATTTTGTGAAGGCGTTCGGCACGATGCGCCGGGCTATTGTGATAGAGTTGCAGGCAGAACCATGGGGGCCGAATCTTGCGTATACTCTCGCGCCGGAGGAAGTTATAAAGTCATTTTCTCCCGAAAAGTTCCGGGATAATATCCGTTATGCCGAAGAGGTCGGTTTTCCCGAAGTCTACCTCTGGGGTGTAGAGTGGTGGTATTACCAAAAAGAACATGGGGATGCGAGATATTGGGACTATGCAAGGGAAGTATTTTCTGGGAGTAATTGACGGCTATGTGAAAATCCCCGTGCGAAGTATTTCTTCGAGCCACGATTTAATGAGTTGCTTTGTTTCCTCGGGGCCGGAGACAGCCACGGTTGCTATACCGGTCTTCTTTACTGGATAGTCGTTTCCTCCTTCATAGAGTGCATCCCCAACGAAGATCATATCTGCGACGGTTATACCAAGCAATTTTTCTATTTGATGGATGCCATATGCCTTATCGATGCCTTTTTTTGTGACATCAATGGATGTAAATCCCGGGATTTGTATCTGAAAGTCCGGAAGATATTTTTTTAGTGCTTCCACGATCTCTCGCCGCCGGTCGTCTTTTGTCCCCCGCCATTGTTTTTTCGCTTCAAGCGGCGCCTTTTGTCCGAGTGCAGAAAAGGTTACTTGTGTGCCACGGTCTTCCACAACCTCCCCATAAAGCCGGGGAGGGTGCTGATACCCTATTTCTTTGAATACTTGCTCAAAAGCGTCTTTTATTTTCTGACGTTCTTCCACGGTAAGCATATCGGCGTATATTTCCTTCCAACTATTTTCGTGCCGATAAAATCTGGTTGCGCTCGTGGGGAACAACAAAAGCCGGGAGAGCTGTTCCGGTGGATAATTCGTCTTGCCCAAGAACTGTTCTTGAAATCTGCTGAATCCTCCGCCGGAAATGACGGCAACCATGCGTCTTTCTAACAAACGACCCATCAGTGATGCCATCTCGGCATCCATCTCCGTTTTGCTTTCGGTGAGTGTTCCATCCAGATCGAATATCACTAACTTTGCTTTTTGTATTTCTGCCGACATGGTTTTATTATACCCAATTTTTCTGGGCGGAACCATAGCGACAGATTTTCTCGGAAATCCTAGAGCACATAGAGACGGCGTAAGCGTATATTTTCCCGAATGGTGGTAAAAAATAAGCAGTAAAAAGCAACCGTTTTAGCGGTTGCTTTTTGGACTTTTCGGCTATCTTATTTCCCAGCCTTTTTCTTTTAGTTCAATCGTCGAAGAATAATGTACGATGAGTGTTTCCGTTTGAGTGGTTATGGTAGCTAAGGATGGTTGTGGACGGAATTCGGTGAGTATATTTCGTTTGGTAGCGCCTAAACCATCGGGGAAGATCTCAAAAAAACGAAACCCAAGTTTTTCACTGATCCCAACAATGGGACAAATGTCCCACGGCGTTTGTTTCCCGGCCTTGAGGATGACCCCACCAACCTCACCTTTCCAAAGTCTTGCCATCAGCGTGCCGATGCTTCCCCCGCTCACTTCGATATCTTTAAAAAGTTCTATAGCACGTCCGACTCGGGAAGAAAGCTTATCGGGATTTGAGTGAAAAAGAATATATTGTTCTTTCAACGGCACCCCGTTTTTTATCTGTAGAGATTGCGAAGCTTCGAAGCGGTAAATGCGGTGAACTTTATCCGACCCGGGGCGGTATCCAAAGATCTCGCCGGTCATAATATCTCCTATCCAGGCGGAGATAATTTCGCCTCTCCACACCAGCGATACCATGGTGCTGATGCCGTGCGACTGCCGTCGCGCAAGGGCTTTAGTTCCGTCAATCGGGTCGAAGGTGATGAAACAGCCATCAAACTTCTTACCGGGAAGAATCACCAGGTTCTCTTCTTCAGCAATCAACCCAAGCTTGGGGAGGCACTCCCGGATGAGTTTTGTGCCAACTTCTTGTACCGCAAGATCTACGGTTGTTACAATGTCGTCCATGTATCCCGATGTCCCTTCTTTTTGCATGATCTCGAACGCAACAAGTTCGCGCTGGGCGCGCACGATGCACCGGCGAACCAATTCTTTCAGTACGATACCGATAGCTGGGCCATTCATGCCGTGATAGGTTGGTTCCATGCATTATCCTCCTTGTAGTTGTTATTCGGTTTTTAATGAAACACACTGTGTATGGAAGATAGTATGCTTACTGTCCTTTGTCAATTTATAAAAAGCAGCCGGAATGGCTGCTTTTTATTTTTGAGTTGCAAGACGCAAGATCTACACTTCAATCACTACCGGCAGGACCATCGGGTGGCGGTGGGTTTTGCCGTAGAGGAATTTACCGACCTCTTCGCGGACGTTGTCTTTAATGTAGACCCAGTTGATCTCGCCGGTGTGCGCGTGGCTGTTTGCGCTTTGCTCCACGATGCGGCGCACGAGCTTGCGTACTTCCATGAGTAAGTCTTTGGACTCGCGCATGTAAATGAAGCCGCGGGAGATGATGTCGGGATTGCCCTGCACCCTGCGCGAGTGGTTATCAAACGTGACGATGACGACAAACATGCCGTCTTGTGCCATCATTTGCCGGTCGCGCAGTACCACATCGCCCACATCCCCAACGCCCAGGCCGTCCACGAACACATAGTCGGATGGCACACGCTCTTTTGTTTTTACACACACCCCGCCTTTGCATTCCACGATTTGGCCGTTATCGGCGATGATGATGTTATCGTCGGTATACCCGGCACTTTTTGCTACTTTTCCATGGATGCAGAGGAAGGAATGGTTACCCTCAATAGGCATAAAGAATTTTGGCCGGATGGTCTCTATCATTTTTTTCAGGTCTTCCTGTTTTGCATGGCCGCCCGCGTGAATGTCCATGAGGCGGTAGTTGATGACGTCCACGCCCTCGCGGTAAAGTTTGTCGGTCAGCCGCTGGACCGTGCGTTCATTGCCCGGAATGACGGAAGAAGAGAATACGAAGGTGTCTCCCGGCTCCACTTCAATGAAGCGGTGCTCGTGGTTTGCGATGCGCATGAGTACGGCGCGGTCTTCGCCCTGGGCGCCGGTCGCGAGGATCATAATCTCATGGTTTTTGTAGCCGCGCATGTCCTCCACGGGGATGACAACTCCCTTGGGAATCTTAATAAACCCGAGTTCCTTGGCGATCTCCACGTTACTTTTCATGCTGCGCCCTTCAATGATGATCTTTTTCTTGTAGCGCGCGCCGATCTGGATGATCTCATTCAAGCGCCCCAAAAGCGACGAGAAAGTGCCGAAAATAAGTCGTCCCTTGGCGTTCCGAATAATTCCTTCCAGTTCTGTCACGACATCCACCTCGCTGTGCTGCTTGCCGACTTCGCGCGCGTTTGTGCTGTCCGAAAGCAGTAACAGCGGTTGCTGGCGCGCGGAAAGCGCGCGGAGCTTATCCAGTTCGGTAACGCCCGCGATATCCGATTTTTCGTCTATCTTGAAGTCGCCGGTGTGGACGACGATACCCTCCGGCGTATGGATGATGGCCCCGACGGAAGCGGGAATGTTGTGGCTCACACCGAAGAACTCTATTTTGAACACGCCCAGACGCAGCACGGTGTCGTTTTTTATTTCATGCAGTTCCAACTGCGAGGAAATATCTTTATATTCCTCCTGACGCTTTTTGATGATAGCAAGCGTCAGGTTGGTGCCGTAAATCGCCGGGTTGCCGAGCCGGGGGATCACGTGAGGGATGCCGCCGATATGGTCGTAGTGCGCGTGCGTGATGATGACGCCGACAATATTTTTTTCCTTACCCTTGAGGTACTCGGTGTTAGGAATGATGTAGTCAATACCCGGCATATCCTCTTCCGGGAACTGCAGCCCGATGTCAATAATGAGAATATTGTCGTTGTATTCAAGTACGGTCATGTTTCGGCCGACCTCTTCCACGCCGCCAATGGGAATAACGCGGAGCGTATTGCTGCGCGTTGGCTGGTATGTTTGCGCCTGCTGTTCGGTACGCCGGGCGCCGCCCTGGTCTTCGTGTGCATGGTACGCGCGCTGCTGGCGTATCGCAATACGCCGCACACCCTGTTCCGCGGCTCTGTGTGACGGTTGGTGAGGCGTTTGCGGGCGCCGGGGCGGGCGATGTTCTCCCGGACCGCCGTGGCGCGGACGGTTTCCGTGTTCGGGCGGCCGTTGAGGGCCTTGTTGACCGGGTGCGCGCCGGCGGCGCGGCGGTCGGGAAAAACGCGCGCTGTCCTTTTGTTCGGTATTGGTATTATCTGGCATATCGTCTGTTGCGTCCTTCATGGATCTTCTCGCCCGAGAGCGCGGGAAAGAAAAGGTAGTGAGGGATGTGTGTGATGCATATCCGCAGTGCGCTGTGGCACGGCGAGCATGCGTTAATAATTATGAATTCCCTTGTCGTCCCGCATTATGCGGGACTCACTCGGGACGTTTGATTTTACGGACGCGTGCGCATGGTAAAATCTAATCGGTGCTCGGGGGGAGACTTGAACTCCCACGACCTTGCGATCGCTAGCTCCTGAAGCTAGTGCGTCTGCCAATTCCGCCACCCGAGCGAACTTCCTTATTCGGTTTTTGCTATCCGCGTGGTATACCGATGCCATGTGTTGACGTCGGTGAATCTACGCGCAGGGGTTGCGATATTTTCCACGGCGATGCCTTGTATCTTTCTATTCACGACATACAGATAGTCAGGGGAGTATAAAAAGAGGACCAGGCCGTCTTGGGCAATGTTGTTTTGTATTTTTTTGAGGATATCGTGTTGTTCTTCCCGGCTGATCGTGGAGCGGAGCTTTTCCAACAGCTGGTCGGTTTCTTTGTCGTCATACAGCGCCAAATTCCAGCCCGGGTCCTTTTTTTGGCTGGAGTGCCAGAACGGGTACGGGTCGGGCTGGTGCGACAGTGTTTCGCCAAACAGCAACGCGTCGTACTTACGGGGCCGGATAAGATTTTGTTTCAAATCCTCGATATTCTCATTTTGCAGGATGACCCGCGCGCCGATACTTTCCCATTGCGCTTTGAGGATCTCACTGGTCTGGATATAGCCGGGGAAGTCCGATGTTGCAAGGCGGATATCAAGTGCCGTTGGTTCTTTATCTGTTCCGATGGTTTTCTCGCGTACGCCGTCGCCATCACTATCACGCCACCCTGCTTTTTCTAACAGGGTGCGTGCTTCTTCGGGTGAGAATGTCGGGCGTGGCACCTCCGGATCGTATCCCGGCATCCAGGGAAGGAGGGCGGTATCCACGACCGTTGCGTTCCCGTCAAAGACGCGGTCAATGATCTCCTGCTTGTTCGTTGCGGCCGCAAGTGCGCTCCGTACGTTTTTATCGGCGAGCGCTTTATTCTGCGACTGATTGAAAAATATTGCGAAGTACTTCGGAATATGCAGCCGGTGTACGGTCGTCCCGTACGAAGCGACCTCACTGCCGCTTTTGGGTGAAAGGTATGACGCCCCCATCACGGACCCGCTGGCGTATGCTGCCGCTGCTTCGCTTTCATCGGCGTACAGCGAAAATACTACTTCGTCGAGATACGGCCTACCGTCATAGAACGATTCGTTGGCGACCAGCGTATAGGATATGATAACACCAAACTTGTCTTTCGTAAATTTTTTAAACATGAACGGGCCGGTACCGATGGGTTTCAGATTTGCATCCGCAAGCAGCGCCTTTTTAGGGCCAATCCCGCTCCAGATGTGTTTCGGGAGGATGCCAAGCGTCAGGCGTTCCGGGAACTGGGCGAACGGCTGGGGGAGTGTGATGACGACAGTGTACCCGTCTATTTCTTGCGCCGTAATACCGAGCCACCCTTGTCGGAGCGGACTGTTGTATTCCGGATTCGTGATCGCTCCGATGGTGAAGACAACATCATCGGCACCAAACGGTTTGCCGTCATGCCAGGTGACGTCGCGCCGGAGATGAAGTGTATATATTTTTCCGTCGCCGGAAAACTCATACCCCTCCGCAAGGTCGGGGACGACATTCCCCGCAACGTCATACTTCATCAGGCCGGAATATACAAGCGCCGCGATATCGCGGTCCGTGTCGTTGGCTCCCGCAAGAAGGGGATTGATGAACTGCGGGTCGCCCACCAGCGCCTCGGTGTAGGTGCCGCCGTATGCGGGAATGGCAGTAGTACGGTCCAGATACGCGAGATACGCCCACCCCAGGCCGGCAACGATCGCGACCACGATCAGCGCGGCAAGCGCATACCGTTCCCGCACGGGGAGTACTTTTGGCAATTGGCGCCATTGCGGCCACGAAGGCCAGGAGAACCGAAATATCATGCTTCCGCGTTATGCCAGGAACAGCCGCGTAAATGCGCCTCCGACAAAGAGTACCACCAGCGCGATGGTTGCCATGAAGAGCCACTTTTCAAATCCGCGCTTTACATGATATGCGCCGCCGCTATCGCTGCCAAAAGCGCCGCCCGCCCCGCCTGCGCCCCGCTGCTGCAGCAAAATCGCCGCTGTCAAAAGAAGGGAAATCACAATAAGATAGATATTCAGCCAGATCATATACTAGAAAATAGAGAGTAGAAAGTAGCGAGTAGAAATTAACGACGGAATACAAGATGCAGCACGATGTTGACGGCGCTCATAAGGAGCGTTGCCAACACCAGCGCACCAAGGGTCATAATGTCAAGTTGGGGAAGCAGTGTATCGGTCAGCTTCAAAATTCCCATATTGATAAGGATCGCAGCGATGCCAAAGGTAAGCAGGATCAATGGTCCCAGGGCAAGCTTGAGTATCGGTTTGAGGATAAAATTTACCAGGGAAAACACAATGCCAGCAAGGGCGATTTCCCAGTAACCGCCGGTCAAAACAACCCCTTCAATATACATGGATGCCAGCCACAATGCAAGCATGTTGCCGGCGACGAATATGAGAAGCCGTATCACAGTTTCCCTATGATAGCATAGAGGTAAGAAAAATGCAAGCCCCCACACGCATCGTACGTGTGGGGGTAGGGCAATTTATGATGGGTCACCCCGCTCCAGTTTCAATGCGAGCGCCACATCTTTGGTCAGATTTGCCCGAATGAACATGCCGATATTTATTCTGTACCATCGCGACAGAATTTCCGTGAGATGATGGAGGTCTTGGAGGCAAACTGATTGTCCCGATCTCATCATAGAGATGACCGGTACGTTTTGCCTGCACCAGTTACAGATGCCGTCCGGGTCTACGTGGACGGGGTCGGAAAGGTTAACCTCGGTATGGCTACTGATCTGGACCAGAAGATACAGAATATAACAGTTCAAGTGTGCTTTCACTTTCTTTCCTTTTCTTTCAAAGATAACTCTTTCATGTTCGCGATACAAATCGCGTGGACAGAGCACGCACCGCATGATTTCCTCCTATGAAATTGTTAACCAACGTCTATACTTTTTTCCAGGTAACGGACACCGCTTGCGTTCCGTCGCTCAAATGTGCAACTTCGTAATCATGAAACAGCTGCGGGGCTGATTTTTGCAAACATTCAAACACGCGAAAAGCCAGCGCACGGATCTCCGTTTCCGCGTGCGGATTGGCGCGCATTTCAATAAAGTGTCGCCATGCGCGTACATTCGCTGTTGTCACGATGGGCGCCTCCGTTTCGTTCGGCAGGAGCGAGCGGGATGCCTGTTGTATCTTTTTCCGCAGGTCTGTTTTTGCGTCCGCACTCAAGATCGTTTGGCCGCTCTGCTGCAGAGCGAGCAGTTTTTCGGTAACTGCCGCATATTGTGCGGCGGCTTCGTCAATGCGGCGCATGAATAATTCATGCAGTTCTTTATTTGACGCGTATTCAGGCCGTTCAACGAAACGCACGACACTGCCCGAAACGTACCGTTGGCTGACCTGCGAGAATCCGAAACCGGCGCGGTGGCGGACGAGTTCATGGGTAACGCTTCGCGAAATACCGTAAAATAGAAAAGAGAAATTTGAGTGTTCAAGCACCGATCCGTGGCCGGACGACTTGATGTTGTCAAAATATTTTTGCGCGTCGGCATTTTTGGTCCGTTTGGGACCAAAGCTCATATAGCACAGTTGCCCTGCCGTTTTAGACAGTTGTTCCGCGGGAGTGAGCGGATCGTCGTTCAGGTATTCGGGAAATTGCAGTGCCGGATCAAAGCCATCCAAAAATGTCTTCATGCCACCGATATAAACCTGGGGCATTGCGATCATAACGACGCCGGGACATTGGAGGTAGCGGGTGCCTTTTTCCGTCTGGAGTACCGGGGAATCAATTGCGGGAAACAGTTCCATGGGGTTATTTGTTCCGTGATTGTACCAGATTGTTAAAGAGATATGCAACCGTAAGCGGACCGACGCCGCCGGGGACGGGGGTAAGGATGGCTGCGGTTTTGGCAATGCGTGTCGCATCCACATCGCCAACGATGCGACCTGCTAGGCGGCTTGCCCCTGCGTCAATAACGAGCGCACCGTTCTGCACGCTGGTAACAAGGCGCGCTTTTCCCGCGGCAGATATGACAATACGGGCGCGCCGGGTAAGCGCGGAAAGATTATTCGTTGTTTTTGTCGCGACGCGGATATTGGAAAATCCTTTTTTCAGAAGGAATTCATGGACCGGTTTCCCGATAACGCGCCCGTGGCCGATGATGAGGATAGACGTATTTTTTTTCGGCAGGCAAGCTTTTTTCATAATGTGCCAAATGGCGAGTACGGCGGGAGAAGTGAATGGCCCCATACTACGGAGATTATCAATATCTTTATGCGGTGCAATTGCACCGACGATGTGATCGGTGTGCAGCCGCCGGGGGAGGGGAAGCTGTACGATGACGCCATGAATGCGTTTGTTTTTGTTGAGTGATGCGATAGACGCGAGAACCTTTTTTTCCGATACGCTCCCTGGCATGTGAACAACGCGGAACTCGCACCCAAGCCGCAGAGCCGCCCGTTCCTTTTGGCGCACATACGCGAGCGATGCGGCATCATTCCCGACGAGCAGTACCGTAACTGCCGGTGGAACCGAAGAACGCGCCGTAGCGCGTGTGATGTTTTTCTCTATTTTTTCAACCAGTAGTTTGCTATAGAGAAGTTTCATCGGAGGGGATGTACAGCGGTCAATTCAGAAACAGTTTTTCGCGCCGACTCTTTCTGTTGGTCATTCTGATTTTTCAGTACATCCGCGATGAGTTTACCGACGGTTTTCATTTCCGGCTCCTTCATGCCTCGCGCGGTCAGGGCGGGGGTGCCCAAGCGTATACCGGATGGGTCGGCGGGTTTACGGGTATCGAACGGTATCATGTTGAAGTTGGTGTAGATACCGCATTCGGCAAGCGTGTCGGCCCCTTGTTTGCCGGAAATGCCAAGTCCTGTGCAGTCTATTATCATCAAATGCGTATCGGTGCCGCCCGACACCAGCCGGAGTCCTTCCTGCATGAGTGTTTCTGCAAGCGCTTTGGCGTTTACGGCGATTTGCCGCTGATACGCTTTGTATTCATCCGTCATCGCTTCTTTGAAACACACCGCTTTCGCGGCGATAATGTGTTCCAACGGCCCGCCCTGCATGCCGGGAAATACCGCTTTGTCTATCTGTTTGCCATATTGTTCTTTGGAAAGGATAATGGCACTGCGCGGGCCGCGGAGCGTTTTTGTGGTCGTGGTCATTACCACGTCATGCGTCGGCACGGGGCTTTCGTGCGCGTTGCCAACCACCAACCCCGCAATATGAGAAATATCGGCCATCGCGTACGCGCCGACCTCTTTGGCGATTTCGGCAAATTGCGCGAATGGTACGGCGCGCGGATAGGCGGTGAAGCCGGAAAGGATGAGTTTCGGTTTTACTTCGCGCGCCATACGGGCGACTTCTTCCATATCGAGCATCTCGGTATCTTGCCGCACGCCGTAGTGAATAAATTTAAACAGTTTTCCTGAAAGCGATACCGGGTTGCCATGCGTGAGGTGGCCGCCATGCGCGAGGTTCATCGCAAGAATGGTGTCGCCCGGTTCCAGTAAGGCAAAATAGCACGCAAGATTTGCCTGCGAGCCGGCATGCGGTTGGACGTTGGCATGCTCTGCGCCAAACAGCTTTTTTGCACGGTCGATCGCCAGCTGTTCTATTTGGTCTATGTATTGGTTGCCGGTGTAGTAGCGTTTACCCGGGTATCCTTCCGCGTATTTATTCGTCAGCACCGTGCCAGCCGCTTCGCGCACAGCAGGGGAGGCGTAGTTTTCGGATGCTATCATTAAAAGCCCGTCGCGCTGGCGGGCTTCTTCGGCGAGAATGAGTTCTTCCAGCTCCGGGTCCTGTTCTTTCAAATGAGGCCGCTCAAGCATGTAAAATACTGTAGCATAAAGTTTAGAAAAACAAAAAGCCCGGGAGCAACATGCGATGTTATGCATGTGCTCCGCGGGCTTAGGGATCTACTGGGGCGTAGCGTTCCGCGGGTTTTCGCGTCGCAGAATGAGTTTAAACTTCTCCAGGGCCATCTTGAGTTCCGGCTCCTTGAACCATCGTCCCGCCGCTCCTTTTGCGAGGATGAGCATAAGCTCTTTTGCAGCCGTATATTTTTCTTTCATGGCTGTTACCAACCCTTGGTACTCTTCCACAAGAGATGCGTATTTATTGAGATTTTCCTCTAACTGAATTTCTCTTGCTTCCAGGTGCCCGTGGTCGGTAAGAAGGGTTTCGTATCGCTCCTTGAGCGACTTTTCCTCCTCGACCTCGGTAGCCGCCGCGCGAAGCTCGTCAATAGTTTTTCTGCCAGCAACATGCTGGCACATGATGTTACCATCTACCGCACGAGTCCCGGGTTCAGGTTTCCCGGTTGAGAAACACTCACCATTCACTGTAAGCGTCAGGTGTTCATCATACACTTGCAATCCGTAGGGCGGCACACCAACACTTTTTAGGTTAATATGCCTGATTGTTTTGTCGTTTCGAGTTGGTTCGATGGAGAGCCTGTATGGCTGATACCTTACAGACTGCCATTTGCCATTGTTGTCTTCGGATACCCATGAAACTATAATCATGTCTTCATCTGAGTTATGGGTATCCAAGGTGTCTTCTGTTGTGTAGATACTACATTCTCGTACATTTTCCCCAAGTTTCACAGAGATAGGCAGACTGGAACCGAGAACCTTAAACCTGTTCCTTGTTCCTATTGCCGACAGGTAAACGCCTTTTTCATCTGCCATCGCTTGGAAGAGTGCATATGCTGTTATTTCTCTCTTTTCAGGTTTTTCCATGGAACCCTCCATATGATGCTCCGCATCGCAGAGCTTGTTAAAAAACCGGCGACAGTTGCCATCGGCAACCATCTAGGCAGTCTTTACCCTCTGCCGTTTAGGGTTTCCCGATAGTTTGGGATGGTTGAATTGTACAGTATTTATGTTATTTTGTCAATACCGATTGGGAACGAAGCTTTTTGTGATATGTAATCGCAAATCTATGAGCTTCGTCGCGGATTTGTTGTACGAAATGCAAGACCGGTTCGCCGAAGGAGGCGGCGGGGATGGGGAGTGTGCGGCTTGGCGTACGAAGTTCCTCGTTGCGCTTGGCAAGCGCGATAACGGTTTGCTTGGGAGGGAGTACGGCAAGCGCAGCGTTAAGTTGTGTTTTGCCGCCGTCTACGATAATGAGGTCGGGTGTCGGCCATTCAGCGTGCTTTATGCGGCGGGCAAGTACTTCGCGCATCATTTTCGGATCGTCGGGTGTGTCACCCGAAAATTTGATGCGGAATTTCCGGTATTCGCTTTTTGCAGGGATGCCGTTTTCAAACACAACCATGGAGCCGACGGCATATTTGCCGGAGATGTTTGAAATGTCATAGCACTCCACGCGACGGATGAAATGCGGCGCGCGGGAAACGTTCCGCAGTTTTTCTTCCACGGCACTCCACGCGGCGGGTGGACGGCGCAGGGGAGTGATATCGGTGAGAAAGCCGCGGTGCTCAAAAATATCGCGGAGCATGTCCAGTTGCGTTTTATACCGATGTGCCTTTTGAAATTCCTGCGCGCGCGATGCTGTACGCATGCTCCGTTCCACCGAACACGCAAGCGATTGCCGCCGTCCGCTTAAAATGGCCGCTATCGCATTCACGTTCCTTTTGGTTTGCGGGCGGGTTTCCGGTTTTGCGGTTGCGCCAAGACACCGCCCGAGCTGGTATTGGAGGCAGGGGCGTTTCAGTCCGGCGCGACAGGTGCAATAGGGATACACGCGGCGCAAAAGGCGCATAATTTCTTTGACCGCGTAGCCACTGGTAAATGGGCCGATAAAGCGGGTTTGCCCTCCCAAATTTTGTTTGGAAATTTTGGCGGGTTGGTGGGTGAGAAATATGCGCGGATACGGTTCACCCTTCGTAATGCCGACATACAGGTATTGCTTGTCGTCGCGCAGGATGACGTTGAACTTCGGCGTGTATTTTTTGATGAGCTGTGCTTCGGTGATGAGCGCGTCGGCTTCCGATGCGCAGACGTTCCAGGAAAGCGTTGTTGCCTCCTCAAGCATCCGGGAAGTTTTCCGGAGCCGGTCGTCACCAGCTTGAAAGTACTGTCGGAGCCGCACGCGGAGGTTGTTTGCTTTTCCGATATAGAGAACGACGCGCCGCACATTCTTGAAAAAGTATACGCCCGGCGTTCGCGGCGCCGTCTGTGCTTTCCGCAGGAGTTTTTCCGATTGTGTGTTCATGAGGGAGGCGGTATAATGGAGAGGGATGGAGCCGATTATTAAAATAGAAAACCTTTCCGTCGTGTATGACCCGGGGAAGGCGAGTGAAACGCACGCGCTCAACGATGTATCGGCGGAGATTTATCCGCATGAGTATATTGTGTTTTTCGGGCCGTCCGGTTGCGGCAAGTCAACACTGCTGTATGTTATCGCCGCAATGGAGCGGGCGACCACCGGATCGGTGCTTGTGAGCGGCCAGGAATTGCGAAAAATGAACGACCGTTCCGTTACCGCGTATCGCCAAAATACCATCGGTATGGTGTTCCAGCAGTATAATCTTATACCATCTCTCAATGTCATTGACAACGTTTCCATTCCGCAGATCTTTAAAAGCGCTTCTCCCGAGGAACGGATTCCGATAGCGCAAAAGCTTCTGGATCGTTTCGGCATCGGCGCATTCGCGCGCCGGCTTCCCACGGAACTGTCCGGCGGTCAGCAGCAGCGCGTATCCATTGCGCGTTCGCTCGTGAACAACACGCCCATCATCCTGGCCGACGAGCCGACGGGAAACCTGGACTCCAAGTCTACGCAGAATGTGCTGGATATTCTTCAGGAACTGAACGAAAAGGACAAAAAAACCATTATTCTCGTCACGCACGACCCGAACCAGTTGCAATACGCGCATCGCGTCTTTCACATGAAGGACGGGCGTATCGTTAAGCAGACGATCAACACGCAAAAGCCGCAGAAGATCGACGAGCAGGCGAAGGAAAAATTGGTGCGTTCCATGAGCGGATTGTCCTCCGCCATTGCGGACATTTTGTCGGTGTACCCTGAACTGACGGAATCGCGCCTGAAGTCCAAAGCCATCATTAACTATCTTATGTCCGAACTGGATACCCAGCAACTGGACCGCCTGGAACGGCTGGTAGAGGACAGAATTCTGGGTAAGATCAGTAAGGATGATTTTGCCGCCGCGCTTGACGACCCCATTGAAAAAGGCGGCGCCGGATTGAACTTTCAATCTTCCCGGAAGATCGGGGCATCCGTTGAAAGTCTGCTTGCCGAGACCGAGGTGATCCATCAAGATATTGAGCATGCGGAAGGGCATCCCGAGAAGCTTGAGGATGCGGCGCAGGAGATTACGAAACAATTAGAAGATATCGCCACCGCGATGCCGGATGAAGGGCAGCGCCAGCGCCTGCATGATGCCGTGGTGCGCCGGTTGCAGGGGGAGATGGACCGGCAGGCGTTTTTCGCGCAGCTTGACGCGCCGTTCTCGCACGGTGGTGTCGGGTTGCGGCGGGAAGTTGCCGAAGATATGGCGCGCCGCGCAGAGATCCTTTTGGTGCGGTTTAAAGATTTTATTGAATAGCGATGAGCAGTGATGTGAAAATTTTTGTCGCCTCTCTTTCCAGCATCCGCACGGAATTGCCGCGAGCGATATCTAACGAGCAGGCGAGCTGGGTGGTTTTTGATACAATGGATGCTTTGCATCCCATCAAAAACATCGCCGTTGCGAGGCAAGCGAGGGTTTCGCCGGAAAACCCGAGTGGATATCCTCGCGGCAGTTCCCGCGGATGCAAGTCGAAAGGATCCCACCGCCAGCCCGATACAAATTTTTTTACATCCCTATTCATCACAAACAAATATGCGAATTTCTGACCTCGCAAAACTTTCGACCAGAATGTTCAAGACCCGTAAGATGCGGACGTTCTTGACGATCTTGGGCATCGGCATCGGCATCGGCGCCATTGTATTTTTGGTGTCGCTGGGATACGGCCTGCAGCGCGCGCTTATTTCGCAGATCACGAGCAATGATGCATTGCTGTCGCTGGACGTCGTGCAGGGTGAAAAAGCCGCGCTTGTTTTAAACAACGAAGTTCTGGAAAATATCCGTGCCCTGCCTTCAGTGCAGGAGGTTGCGCCGATGGTAAGCTTGCGCGCTCAGGTCATACATGAGGATACGACAGCAGACGCCATTGCAAACATCACCACAGCTTCATTCATAAAATTTTCAAATCTAAAACTTGTAGGGGGAAGGATATCTGAAAGCGACGGCGCCAAAGAGATAGTCATTTCCAAAGCGCTCGCGCGCGTGCTGAATTTTGAAAGTGAGACAAATAGTCTTGGGGAAGCGGTGTCAGTTTCGTTTCTGGCAACCGTTGTGGGAGAGAGTGGGTTTGAAGAGCTTGATCTGGTAGAGCAGGAAACATTATTTGTCATTACCGGCATCGTGGATGATGAAACATCGTCATTCATTTTTTTCCCCATACAATACGCAACCGGCGTTATGCTGGATTCGTACTCACAGGCAAAGGTCCGCGTGAATGACACGGAAAATCTGGATATCGTGCGCAACGCGATCTTAGATATGGGGTTTGCCGTTGCCGCCCTGTCGGATGTCATTGACCAGGCGAATAAGATATTCCGTATTCTACAGATCATTCTCGCCATTTTCGGCGTTGTGGCGCTTGTGGTTTCCGCCATCGGCATGTTCAACACCATGACTATTGCACTCATGGAGCGTACGCAGGAGGTCGGCATTATGAAATCGTTGGGCGCCGCGCGGCATGACATTATGTATATGTTCGTGACCGAATCGGTCGTTATGGGTTTTCTGGGAGGACTGATCGGGTTGTCCATCGGGATGCTCGGCGGGGAGGGTTTTAACCTTCTGCTGAACGTGCTTGCCAAAAACCTCGGTGGCAATGTTATAGATATTTTCTACACGCCGTTGTGGTTTGCGGCGACAGTTGTGGCGTTTTCCACCGTCGTCGGCTTTGTGACCGGTTTGTGGCCCGCCCGCCGCGCGGCACATCTCAATCCACTGGAGGCGGTGAAATACAAATAGTGGGCGCAAAGTTTTGTTTGCGGTGAATTATTGACAGCATACAGTTTGTATGATATGAAGTTTAGACGCGCAGTACCTTAAAAACCCGCAACGCCGTTCGGAAACGAACCTGTTGCACAACACAAGGAGGATTGCCATGGACAAGGAGCTTATGCTCGACGTCGGACAGGCAAATGAACTTAAGCTTGCGTTTCGGCGAGCCGGTTGGACAAACCGTGATGTGAAAAGATTGACCGAGGGTTTTACGTTGGAGCATATTCTACCTATCGTTCGAGGGTATGCGGAGGTTATGCCGTATACCATTGATTGTGATGCCAATCCTTTTGTGCCTTATGACTGGCATGTGATGGAGCACAGAAAGATGGGGTTGTTTGAATGGGATCCGACCAGAATTGAACTTTTTTGGTCTTCCGATCAAAGGGCATCAAGTTTTTCGATTGCGGATTCCGACAAAGTACGCCAGGAGCTTGCGGAAAAGGTTGTTCTTAATGCAAATGTACTGGATTGGCTCCTGCAAAATCCTCATCTTATCCCTGATGAATGGATGCAAAAAGTGAATGGTGTCAGTTTGCATACTTATTTTTGGGGGACCATTTACGCCAATGCGCATGGTGATCTATTTGTGCGCTGTCTCCATCGGAGTAAGGTAGTCAGATGGGATTGGGGATATGTTGGTTTCGGCAAGAACTGGGTTTGTTGCGGACCTTCTGCGGTTTTAGTGTCATGATGCAAAATAACAGGGTTATCCAAAATGGGTAACCCTGTTTTATTTTTGGTTTGTCCCCACACTAAATTTTGGTGTTGGGGCTTGCCTTTTT
This sequence comes from Patescibacteria group bacterium, assembly GCA_038062295.1. Classification (GTDB taxonomy): domain Bacteria; phylum Patescibacteriota; class Minisyncoccia; order GWC2-36-17; family WO2-46-25; genus JBBTXL01. The sequence goes on along the minus strand of JBBTXL010000044.1, from coordinate 344 downwards.
GCGGTTTTTTGCGTATGCTTTTACGATATTACAGCATATATGATGGAACGGCTGAAAAAGATTTTAATGGCGCCGGTACGGTTAGTTGGCGCAATTCTTAAATTCATACTGGTTCCCGAAGGGGCTCGTGTGAAAGCGGCATACACACTGCTCGTTATTTTTATTGTTGCTATCTTGGCGGCCGGGTTCAATTTTCCCGATTACTGGGATCGTTCCGCCGACAGGATCAACGCGGCGGCGCATACAAAAATACCGCATTTTTATCGTTCCGATTTCAAGCTTGGTCTTGCCCTGCAGGGTGGTACGCATTTGGTGTATGTGGCGGATCTTTCTACCGTTGCACC
>JBBTXL010000043.1:0-8040 GCA_038062295.1 Patescibacteria group bacterium | reverse complement strand
CGACCGCCGCTCCGCCAATGGTTGCGACCGTTCCCTGGTCTTTGGTCACCGTCATTTTCTCGGGCGGATGATGCGCGATATTTTTCTCCCGTGCGGCACGGGTTGCCGCGGCAAGGCTCTCGTTATCAAGATATAAGCCGGCCGCCGCCACAATACCGAGCACATCTTCGGTACTTGCTCCCCAGAATGTCCTGACTGACGCAATGACCGTCTCACGGTAGCGCGTCAACGGCGACTGCTGGAGCAGACACAATGATATTTTTGCCAGCATATCGAATTGCCCGGAATTTTTGAGTACCATCCCTTTCACCGCGCTTCGCATGATCGCAAGGCTAACGAGCACCGCAACAAAATATGCCGCCTCAACGCCGGAAATAACAAGCAGTAAACTCGCCGCAAGTTCAATGGAATTCTGCCAATCGGAAAAGTAGAGCACAAACGCAACGAGAACGGCTCCGAGCGTAAACAGGGTGCCAAGCCCATACGCCATGCGCACCGACTGCGAACGGATGACATCCGTAAAACGCGCAGTCGCGTACCGCTGGGCGATGAGCGTGTCCTTTCCTGCGGCGATCGCATCCACGGTTATCTGTTCGCCCTCATTCAGAGAGCCGGCATACACCATCGCACCCGATTTTTTAATGACCTCTTTCGACTCTCCCGCAAGCGGATATTCGCTTAAACGCGCAGTCTCGCTCTTGAGTACCCCGTCCACCGGAATTCGCTCGCCATTGCGGACCACAACCGTGACTCCCTGCCCCGTCTGCGCAGCAAGAAGCTCGTGCATGCTATCCTGTCCCCGAACGCGTACCGCCACCGGAAACGTGGATGCAAGCTTATCGCATAAAGCTCTTTTTTTCCTCCGCGCGATAACCAAAAGGACGGCGGCGGCACATAATGCGCCCACAGCAATGCCGGCTGAAACAACAGCGCCGATGGAAAGTAAAATCGCCACCGCGCATATTTTTGCCGTCAGCGAGAGTAAGAATGTAAGACGAAATGCGTTTCGCATCGCTTTAAATAAATAAAAAGGTTGCGGCTACTGCAGCCGTTTCACTGCGCAGGATGCGCGGCCCCAGACCACACACCAAAAATCCGTTCTGCACAGCATGAATGATTTCCTGTTCATCAAACCCTCCTTCCGGTCCTATGAAGAGATTAACGGCATTCCTTGCGCGCATACGGACATGCTCTTTCGCATCCGGATGAGCACCTGCGTCACACAGAACATTCTCCGCGCCGCTTGCTTCCGCATGTTTGACCGCTGCCCCAAACACCATGGGCACAGCGATATTCGGTATCTTTCCGCGCCGCGATTGTTCGGCCGCTTCCCGCGCTGTTGTGCGCAGCCGCTCCAGGGAAATCCCCTGTTTTACCGAACGCGCTGCAATGACCGGAACAACGGAAGAAACTCCCAGTTCGGTGCATTTTTCAACCACCCATTCCATTTTATCCTTTTTTATCACGCTTTGATACAGGACAACCCGGTTGGGCGGCTCACATTCGTTGTGCCGGCGCTTCCCCAGGGTACATACCACCTCCCCGTGATGAACCGCATCGATGGTGGCGGGATACTCGTACCCGGAATTATCAAGAAATATCAACGGCGCACCGGCGCCAAGCCGCAAAACCCTGGTAATTTGTCTCACCAACCCCGGCTCCTGCACCACATACAGCTCGCCCTGGCGCAAGGGGCCCGACATGAAAAATCGTGCTGCCTTTGTTGGCGAGCCTCGCCGTTGGCGGGCGTAATTCAGTTCTCGCGCGCCCATATACTTGTATCCATGGGGTATTTCGGGAAATGTAAGCTTTTTCCGAAATACCGCATTGTTCCTTGATATCTTGGTACCCTCATTCCTGCTTGGGATGGTTCATGGATTCTACCTCGCGTTCAACCTTATCCAGCTTGTTTTTGATATCCTGTAATACGTTCTGCTCCGACCGTACCTCCTGTTCCGTCTTTTCGGCAAGCTTTTTCTCCCCTCGTAACCCCGACAGAATGATCCTGTCACCGATGAAAATAGAAACGAACAGTCCTGTAATAAGGAGAATGGCAATACCGATGACAATGGAGGCAAAGCTGGTCAAGCCGTAGTCGTCCGCGGCGTGCCATACGCCGCGCCAAAACAGCACTACTCCAACACCCCCCACAAAGGCGTACGCCAAGGGCCGGCGGCTTAGCGCGCCGCGCGCTTTGTCCTCCGCACGGTCAAAAAATTTTACGATTTTTTGTACCATACTCTCTTCAGCGTACTATAATGACCGTAATTTTTCCAATGGGCACTGCGCGTGGTCGTGCGAACGCGCGGTACAGTACTTCCTGCCATACGCTATCAAAAGATAGGTAAGCAAAAACCAATCCTTTTTCGGTGTGATGCGCATCAGGTCCTGCTCTATTTTTTCCGGTGTGCGCTCGTTCGTCAGCCCAAGTTTGCGCGACAGACGCATCACATGCGTATCCACCGCAATGCCTTCCACGACACCATACACGTTGCCAAGCACCACATTCGCCGTTTTGCGCGCAACACCAGGAATGGTCACCATCTCACCCATCGTGTGCGGAATCTTCCCGTAAAACTTTTCTTGCACCATGCGCGCGGCGGCAAGGATGTTTTTGGTCTTGTTACGGTAAAAGCCGGTCGGATGGATATCTTGTTCAAACTCTTTTTGGTCCGCATGCGCGTAGTCGTCAAGCGTCCGATACTTCTTAAAAAGTATTGCGGTCACTTCATTCACTTTTTTATCCGTGCATTGGGCGGATAACTGCACCGCCACCAAGAGTTCCCAGTTGTTGGAATACCGAAGCACGATACCCGCTTTCGGGAACAGCTTTTTGAGCGCGCGGATGATGCGCTTCGCGCGAAGTTTTCGTTCCACGAGAACGCGCGGTAAAATATTCTTCTGTTGCTTCATACCATGATACGAAGTACGCATAGGTCACACTTTTGCGCATATGCGCAAAAGTGTGACCATTGATTACTATGCCTCAACTCACACGGATTGCGCATACATGATCGCTCCGTACAACCCAGCGTTATCGCCAAGCGCCGCCGGAACAATGGGCGTCTTCGGCAGAGAAAATGGCATTGTTGCCGCGCGCGCGGCAAGGTCATCGCAAGAAAATTTATGCGCCGGAACCGACCCGCCAAGCACCACAATGTCGGGCGACCAATGTACCATACTGTTATAAATCCCTTCCGCAAGCCACTGTGCCGCTTCGTTCCACACTGCGGCATCAGTGATCTCTTCCGCCGCTTTTCCATACCGCGCGCGTATGCCAGAACCGGACACACACTGTTCCAGCGTCATGCCGTTGCCAACGATTTGATGTCCGGGTTCAAATCCAAATGCGTTTGCGTCTATTTCCCCATCCACAATGCGCGCGCCGCCGACACCAGTTCCCACCGTAAGGTACGCAACGATTCGTTTCCCCTTCCCTGCACCATGCGTAGCTTCGCCAAGCGCGGCAAGCGCCGCGTCGTTTTCAAGCGTAACCGGCGCGACAAGCTCATTCTCTAACTTTTTTTTGAGCGGTTGCCCATCCCATTGCGGCAAGTGCGGTGCGTGAATCAGTGCGTTTTTTTCCAAGTTCAACACACCAGGTACGCCCCCTGCAACGGCTGTAATCATACCGCCGGCGGCGCATTCGCGCGCAAGCACGGCAAGTTGTTGTACCCCTTCACCAAAGTCCTGCGGCGTAGGCGCTTCTTTCACGACGCCGAGCGTTGCGCCATCGTTAGAAGTTGCCACTCGCATGTGTGTTCCTCCAATGTCAAAAACAATGATCATACAATCAGCTTCTTGAATTCTTCCACCATCGGCACCTGCTCCGGTTCCGTACCGTACTGCTGTGCAAGATAATACGCCGCCCAGTCGGCAACCAATGAAGCTCTAAATATCTTTTCGAGCATCGTCTCTCCCGCAAGCGTATGCACCGTCACCGGCACGCCGCGCGCTTCGTAAAGCTCCTTGCATACTCGCATGCGTTTGCTCATGCGAGGATCCTCCGCCGGATCCGTAAGGAATATACAGTGAAACTTTTCTGAAAGGGAGCGCGTGGCATTAATAGCATCGAACCCGTTCATCTCGTTATGATTGAGCTCGGGAAACACGCTGTAAAACGCGGGGATCTTTGCACCCTCGTTAAATTTTATCTTCCAGTTGTACGCCAGCGCGCGCAGGCGGGATGACGCGCTTATGACGGGGATCTTCCCGTGCAGTTTCCCGGCAAGCGCTTTCCCTTGTTGCATGAAATCTCGTTTCCCTAACAATTCTGCAAGTCGCCCTGACTCGGCAAATACCGTTTCGTCGCCGATGATGCGTGCAAGCGCCCGCACCATAAATCCGAGCGCCGCGCGCGGCTGGATGCCGGTTGCGGGCAGCTGAATATACGGAATACTCCGCTCTTTCGCGCGCGCAAGCAATGTTCCGCCCGTTGCAATAACAGCAACCGAAAGTTTTTTGTGCAACGCATGTTCAAATCCATCGAGTATTTCTTCCGTATTGCCCGAGTAGGAAATAAAGACGAACAAACTCTGCGCAGCCGCATCCGGCGCGAGGCGCGGCAATCCATAATCCTTATGCATATGAAACGACAAGTGCGGATACGCCGCCGCCACAAGCGCCGGCGCAAGATTGGACCCACCCATGCCGCATACAACAAAAGAGTCTGCACGCGCCAGCGCGGCCGCATTTTCAACGACAGGGTTCCACGCGAACTGCTCGGGGAATGCTTGCAATACTTCGGTGATCATATTTTGTGCGCTTGTCTGAACGCTGCGCACGAGCGCATCACGGTATCTTTCACCTCATGCGGGCGCGCCGCGTGTGCTAAAACAAAATCCTCCCGCTCACTCGCGGTATGCACGCGCACGTTCCCGAAATTCAGGAATGTCGCGATAATGCCGTTGACCTCGACGCCGGCATCCTGCACACGGTCCAAGTCAAGCTCCGCAACCATGCGCGCAAACAACCCTTTTTGTTCCACCATGATCATCCGTTTGTCCGTCAGCACCCATACGTCAAGCACGAAATCGGCAATGGTGATGAACAGCGCCAGCCACAACAGGTGTAAAAAGAATGCCGCACCCAAGAACACGACCGGCTTAAGCGCGCCAAAATCAGACGGCATGCGGACTTCAGCAATCGCCGCGACAACCAATACCAGAAAAAAAGCGCCGACGATGGGAATGAGCGTCACCAACAGCACAAAGTGGTGTCGCCGGAATACGCTGACGATACGTTCGTTTTCCCGGAGCGTGATCATGGCTTGAATGGCAGCGAAAGCGGAAAATCCTGCTCACTCATGGGCACACGGCCGCCCACCGACTGTAACACATCGTCCCAGGACACCGCTCGCAGCAATACGATCTCCGCAATAATAAACACGCACGACCCGACCAAAAAAACACCCGCCACGATACGATGACGGTTCTTCTCTATGCCAAAACGGTCAAAATGGTACGCAACCACCAGCGTAATGACCGCAAGCAACACCACGGCGCAAAAAGCAAGGACGGAAAGCAATAATGCCATATATGTGACCATACTACCACGAAAAAAGCGGAAATATGAAATATTCCATGGTCAACCAACCATGGAAAAGAAAATGCCCTCATGTGCGCTGGAGAAAAAGCTCACATGAGGGCAACATTCAAAATCTGACGGTAAAAACAATGCCGATGGGAATACTGACACCACGGCATCTCCCGGAAAAGACACATTCGTTTTGTTCCGTGGCCAATTCTTCGGTCCACCGAAGCGAGTCCAAAAAAGAGCTTGCCCATGGTTCTGGCAATTCCTGCGCAACATATCGGGCAGCAAAGATCCTCCCGAAAAAGAAGAGATTGACGACTCCGTCGTTTGGGTGACTCCCGAGAATCGGGTTCATTTCCCAAAGTCCCCGGTTGTCGATCTCAAGAGTCTGCCGCCAGTCTACTGCAAGCAGAGCCACCGCCCGATAGAACTTTGCTTTTAGAACCGCATCACCACCTGCATCGGCGAAAGAAACTTTCTCCATGTCAGCATGGGGTATCACCACCCATTCGTTGAACGTCCACGCCCGAGTGGGAAAAAGAACAAAAAGGAGCAACACCAATGAAAAACCAAAGACGATCCTTCGCATCGTAATCCCTCCTCTCTTTTGAAAATGCTGTTTATGTATTCGTTATTGTAAAAAAGCTTGCCAATTCAGGTCTTCTACTCTGTGTATGATTATAGCATAAAACAAAGCATCGTCAAGATTTTTGTGTGGATAACTGGGATGTCCGCAGAATTGTCTCTTATGCCAAAACGGTCAACATGATACGCAACCACCAGTGTCATGACCGCAATGGGGATTGCCATTCAATGAAAAGAGTGCTTACATAAGAGCGAGATAGCGGGAAGCTCATTGACAACAAGCAGCGAAACACAGGGAGGGTGGAACCATGAAGAAAAAAATATTCTCTTTTTGTATCGTCGTGTCTATTTTGGCCGGAGCATGCAACAGTGAATACGGAACGGAGCTTTCCGAACAAACCATTACCCCTCCGGACCCGATTCTGCAGTACGATCCTCCGGTGCGGGCCGGTTTCAAAACTGTCGCATGGTCCATGGTAAACGACATTGACGCACATGAACGTGCGGCGGCGGCGATCGCAATCGCACTCTATCGCGATGCGATATACATAGCCGGCTATGACTCTCACTGCAGTGGCAAGAAAGGGTGGCGGGTTGAAAAAAGGAATATGGGCGACGGTAGCTTAGATCTTGCCTTTGGAGGAGGAGACGGAGTGGTCCAAAGCTGCCCCGGTGCGTGGTGGGTGGATACCTGGATCAACGCTGTTGCGGTGAACGAAACCGGCATCTATGTCGCGGGAGTGGACACTTCTCCGTGGGAAGGATACGGGTGGCGCGTTGAAAAACTTGATCTGACGGATGGTGGGAGTATCTGGACGCATCGGTATAATCCGGACACCGGCCAAGCGTACACCGACGAACCCAAAGGAGTCTCGGTAGATGGCACCGGAGTGTATGTGGCTGGTTACGACCACTACGGAAACAGACGATGGCACATGAGAAAATTGGATGTTAACAACGGCGCAACCATATGGGAACGGTCAGGTGACCACAGTAACTCTTCTGACCAAGCGACGGCTGTTTCCGTGGATGAAACCGGAATGTATGTTGTCGGCTGGATTTCGCGCAACGGCACTACGGAATGGCGCGTTGAGAAAAGAGATGTAAAAAACGGCGACCTTCTGTGGGAAAAGGACGGCGTATCCGGTTACCCTTCAGCAATGACGGTTGATACCGAGGGTGTGTATGTAACGGGGCGTGGTTACTCTCCGGAAAGAAAATGGATCATAGAGAAGAGAAACAAATACACCGGTGATGTTGTTTGGGAAAATTATTTTGGTGACACCCCCGACAGCATAGGGCGCAGTATGACGGCGGACGGTGACGGAGTGTATATTGCCGGCTCGGACATCTCTCACAATACCGCAACGCCGAGCATGCAATGGCGCGTTGAGAAAAGAAGTCCGGCTGATGGCAGCACTCTGTGGGCGGAAACAGCGGACTTTTCAAGCGGCGATGATACCGTCTACTCCATGGTCATTGACGACGATATTGGAATATATTTTGCCGGGGAGTCCGATGACTCTCATGGCTCTCTGTGGAGAGTTGAAAAACTCTTCAAGGAATAGAAATGCTTCAGCCCCGATGTGTAGATCGGGGCTGGTTTTTTTATTTTTTCCTACTGCCTCCGCAATGCCTTCACTCCGGAAGGGGTTTGAATTCTCACATCGGAAGCCATGGGGTCACCAAGGTCAACCAGGACGATACCCCATATTTGACTTCTGTTATAAGTTCTCAACAATGAGGTCACGGTGCCGGACGGCTCGCAGGCGGCGGTAACAATTTGCGTGCCGTCATACATTTTTAGACCGCAATCAACAAAAGCAGAGGAAAAACTCGCCGTGACTGTTTGGTTAGAGTTCATAGTCACCGAACAGCCCCCCGTGCCGGAACAGCCCCCTCCCGACCAGCCGGTGAACG
>JBBTXL010000042.1:5408-14291 GCA_038062295.1 Patescibacteria group bacterium | reverse complement strand
CATTCGCAACATCGCCTCCGCCCACCTGTTTGCGCGCGCAAAAGTTCTGTGCGGCACCACACACTTTACCGCGTGGCGTGCGCGCAACGCATGGATGCAAGAACACCTCCGGTATGATGTGCCACGCGAAAGCGGAGAACGTGCGCCTCACAAAAAACAATGGGGGGCGGGAAATACGTTCGAGCGGCTTGCACGCACATGGCAGCAACAACGCCTCGCGCACAAACAACAAACCGCGTGCGACCCCGAACATTTTATCTGCACCAACAACACTATTTTACTGGCCCATCCGGAATCAAAAAACAAAAAAGTGATGGAACGATTTGACGCTATCATGCAAACCGTAACCGCGTTGACGATATGAGAAAAAAAATAAAGGTTGGGGTTCTTTTTGGTGGGAAATCGGCGGAACACGAGGTATCACTCTTATCAGCCCGCAATGTTATCGGCGCGCTTGATAGAAAAAAATACGAGGTGGTGCCCATAGGTATCAGTAAAGCAGGGAAGTGGGTGTTGGGCGAAACGTCGCACCGAGTGTTCAGGAATAAGGATCAAAAGCGTCAAACACAAGGCAGAGAAGTTTCTTTGGTAGCACAAAGTTCCGGCACGCTGGTCGGCGCACACAACCGTGAAAACTATGGCAAACTTGATGTCGTATTCCCCGTGCTCCATGGACCATACGGCGAGGATGGAAGCATCCAGGGACTACTGAAACTTGCTGGCGTCCCGTTCGTCGGCCCCGACGTGCTCGGCTCTGCGGTTGGCATGGATAAAGATGTGGCGAAGCGCCTCCTGCGCGATGCGGGTATTCCCGTGGCGAAGTTTTTGGTATTTCGCCGGGAAGATGTGCGGCCAAACTTTGAGAAACTGAAACGAGCGCTCGGCATACCGCTGTTTGTAAAACCGGCAAACCTCGGCTCGTCGGTCGGCGTGAGTAAAGTTCGCACCGCACGGGAATTTGTGCGCGCCATGCGCGATGCATTTGCCTACGACAACAAAATTCTTGTTGAAGAATATATCCGGGGCAGGGAAATAGAGTGTGCCGTGCTCGGCAACGAACATCCCGCGGCGTCTGTTCCCGGCGAGATTATTCCACATCATGAATTTTATTCCTACGAAGCAAAATACCTGGACGAAAACGGTGCGGCGCTCAAAATCCCTGCCAAACTCCCGCGAAGCACTGTAAAAAATGTTCAGCAGCTTGCCGTACAAACATTCCGCACGCTCTCGTGCGAAGGGATGGCGCGGGTTGATTTCTTCCTTACCCCGCGCGGCAAACTGTATGTGAACGAGATAAACACCATTCCCGGCTTCACGAACATCAGCATGTACCCGAAACTCTGGGAAGTGTCCGGCATTTCGTACTCTCGCCTCATCGACAAGCTCATCCGGCTCGCACTCGCGCGCCACCGCCGAGACCGGAAACTCAAAACATCGCGTTGACGAAACGAATAAACGATAACGTACAGATCATATACGCATGGATACCATGCGCACAAACCCGACATTTGCCATCTTTTGACTATCGCCAAAAGATGGCAAATGTCGCTGTTGAAATACGGCACGGGCACAAATTTAAAAACGGGGCGGTAAGAAAAGATATTCCTACCCTTTCTTTTTTCCGCTTCGCGGCGTACAATAATTTCCATTATGCTTTCTAAAGTTTTCTCCGCGGCGCTCCATGGCATTGACGCGCGCATCGTGACGGTGGAAACCGATATTGCGCACGGCTTGCACCACTTCGCCATCGTCGGTCTGCCGGACAAGTCGGTGGACGAGTCCAAAGACCGCGTGAACGCGGCGCTCAAGAATTCCGGATACGATTATCCGAAAAAGTCCAACCAAAAGATCGTTATCAATCTCGCGCCCGCAAACCTCAAAAAAGAGGGGTCGTCCTACGACCTGCCGATCGCCGTAAGCTATCTGCTTGCATCGGGGCAACTTGCCGCCGACGCTGTGCGGCGCGTGTTTGTCGGCGAGCTGTCGCTGGACGGCCACCTCCGGCCCGTACGCGGGACACTCTCCATTGTTGCGGCCGCAAAAGCGGCGGGGTTTGCCGAAGTGCTCGTGCCGCGCGACAATTTCCACGAAGCGCACATCATCTCGGGCATTACGGTTGTACCGCTTGCCACGCTCACCGAATGCGTGGAATATTTACTTGGCCGTGCGCAGCCGGAAACACCACCCGCGCCCGCACAACAGGAACAGCCCGACCGTGACACCCACGACCTTGCGCACATCAAAGGACAACAGCGCGCCAAGCGTGCCCTGGTGATCGCTGCGGCAGGCGGACATAACCTGCTGTTGTTTGGTCCCCCCGGTTCGGGGAAAACCATGCTCGCGCGCGCATTGTGCGCACTCCTGCCCGACCTAACCGAAGAAGAAATGATAGAGACGACAAAAATTCACAGTGTCGCAGGGGAATTACCGCAAGAGTTTGGTGCCGTTTCGCAACGTCCATTCCGCTCGCCGCACCACTCGGCGTCGCATGTCGCGCTCGTGGGCGGCGGGGAAAAAGCGCATCCGGGCGAGGTGACGCTTGCGCACAACGGCATACTGTTTCTGGATGAATTCCCGGAATTTTCCAAAACCGTCATTGAAGCGCTGCGCCAGCCACTGGAAGACCGACGCATCACCGTTTCGCGGGCGCACGGGACATTCGTGTATCCCGCAAACTTTATTTTGATTGCTACGCAAAACCCCTGCCCGTGCGGGTACTATCAGTCACAGCATAAAGAATGCGTATGCACGCTTTCCGCCATCGTGCGATACCAAAAGAAAATATCCGGGCCTATTGCCGATCGCATTGATATGCATGTGGAAGTCCCACAGATCCGTCCTGAAGATATGACAACATCCGAGGATAAAGACACTCCGTCTGAAAGCGCCATAGTAAAGGAGGCGGTGTGTGCGGCGCGGGATATCCAGCGTGCGCGTTCGCATAAAGGCCCCGCAACGCTCAACGCCACGCTGACTCCGGCGGAGCTAAAAAAACATTGTGCACTTGACGCGTCCTCAACCGCGCTCCTGCGTTCTGCCATGGATAAGCTTGGTCTTTCGGCGCGCGCATACCACAAGACAATAAAAATAGCCCGCACGATAGCGGACCTCTCAAATACTGAGCGTATTCACGAATCTCACATTGCTGAAGCGCTTCAGTATCGCCCCCAGCGGTAGCAATACCAACTAGAACGCCCGCTGGCCAGTAAAGGGATTTTTCGCACCGCGCACTTCAAAGTGGAGATGGCAGCCGCTGGAACGCCCGGCGCCTTCCATGCGCACCAGCTTGCCATTCACATATTCAAACCCGCCGCCCATGCGCCCGATCGGCGCACCCTGCGCCACCGTCGCCCCCTCGGCAACCACAATGCTGTCTTCCATGAGATGCGCATACAATGTTACCACGCCGTTGGGGTGGGTGATCTTAATATGGTTGCCGTATCCGGAAAACACCGCGTTACCCACGCGCGCCCGCGATGCCGTCACCTTGGCGCTCGTGACAACGCCATCCGCCGCGGCGTAGATCGGCGTACCGCACTGGTTTGCAATATCAATGGCATTATACGAGTGCAACGCTTGGGATCGCCGGCCCGACGTCGGGGCGACAAAAAACCCATTCAAAGAGATCTTGGCCGAGGGGACGAGCGGCGCCTGCACGATTGAGGACGGCTGCGGTTTCGGCCGCGGCGGCGCCGGCATCACACCGTCGGGAAGGATCAGCGTATCACCCTCACGAAGCGCGCCGTCTGCGGGCAAATGGTTATACGCGATAATATCACTCTCTGTCGCTTTGAATTTTTTTGCGATCGAACCGACCGTATCGTTTTTCTGTACCGTATATTTCACGCCGTCGGTCGGCAGGACCTCCAGCCGCTGGCCGGCCCGAATATAGTCCACAGCGGAAAGACTGTTCGCCCACAACAGCGTGCTTTGTTCAATGCCATAACGCGTCGCAATGTCCGAGACGGTATCGCCGTCCTCCACAACATAGTACACGATCTGGTCCCGCGATGTCTGGTTTTGGTCGATCACCAGCGGCGCCATGTCGGCAACCAGGGCATCATCCCATCCGGTGGGATAGTTGCTCGTTTCCTCCTCGCTTTGGGGAACGACAACACCGCCCTGGCCGCTCACGGCAGGGTCGGCAACGGCGTCTTCGGCGGCGCCGCGCCCGTTACTGTCGGGTGTTGCGCCGCCATACGAGTCCGTCACGTCAGAAAGCGCAAACGAAGAGAAGGCAAGTGCCGACATTTTCTGGTCGGAACCGGTCGCATTGAAAAAGAGCACAAAAACCAGCATACTGATGACGGCTGCCGGCATGACGTTACCCCGAATAGCGGAAAATACCCGAACAATGGGATAAAAAAATACATTCCCCGTAGGAGCTACCGGGAATACAGTGCGATAAACGCTCGAAAATAAAGTTTTTAGCTTCGTACCAATCGTTGCTTCTCCTTTCTCTGAACTACCATACCAGGATACCAGTTTTAGGGGCTAAAGTCAATAAATTACTGGGAGTTATCCACAGAAATAACCGTGGGTTAAAAATGCTGTTTCTCAGCTCTATTACTCATTTTTTCACGTTTTTATGCACCAGACTGTTGAAAAGCTGAATCCGGTCCAACAGGAAGCCGTCACAACGACGGATGGCCCCATTTTGATCATCGCGGGGGCCGGTTCTGGCAAAACCATGGTGCTCACCCACAAGATCGCTTACCTGATCAGGGAAAAGAGAGCAAAACCAGAAGAAATTCTTGCCGTTACGTTCACCAATAAGGCCGCCGCGGAGATGCGGGAGCGCGTCGGCCGCATTCTTTCCGCACGGGGGGATGGCGCGCCTGCCGGACACGGTATCACCATCGGAACATTTCACTCCGTCTGTCTTGCGCTTATACGGCGCCACGCGGCAGCCATCGGCTACTCTGAAAACATCGTCATTTTCGACGAAAAAGACCAGGAAACCCTTATGAAGACGGTGCTTGAAGAACTGCGGGTGAACCAGGAACAGCTCCCGCCGGAACTTTTCCTGCGCTTTATCGGTAAACTCAAAAGTCGTCTGGTCTCACCAGACAAGGTTGAAACGGAAGACGGTGCGTTTCAGGAGACAGCCGCGCACGCCTACGCACGGTATCAGGAACAACTGCGCGCCCAAAACGCGGTCGACTTTGACGACATGGTCATGCTCGCCGTAATACTGCTTGAACAAAATCCCGACATTCTCGCGCAGTACCAAAACACGTTCCGGTACATCCTGGTCGATGAATACCAGGACACCAACCACGCCCAGTATCGTTTCGTATCGCTGTTGGCGCGCGCCCACCGCAACCTATGCGTCGTGGGAGACAATGACCAGGCGATCTACGGGTGGCGACAGGCGGACATCACCAACATCCTCAACTTCGAGCGGGACTACCCCGATGCCCGCGTCTTTGTGCTGGAAGAAAACTACCGGTCCACCCAGAACATTTTGGACGCCGCAAACCACGTCATCCGCAAGAACAAAATGCGGAAAGAAAAAAATCTCTACACCGCCAAGGGCCCGGGGGCGCGGGTGGGCGTTGTCATGCTCGACAACGAACGGGAGGAGGCGCTGTTCGTGGCCCGCACCATTGCCGAGCGCGGAAAAACGCCGTTGTCGTCGTGCGCGGTGCTCTACCGCACCAATGCACAGTCCCGGGCGGTGGAAGAAGTCTTTGTGCGTCTTGGCATTCCGTATCACATGACCGGCGGATTCAAGTTTTATGAGCGAAAAGAGGTGAAGGATATGCTGGCGTATCTCCGGCTCGTGCATAACCCGAAAGACGCTATCAGCCGTGAGCGAATTTTAAACGTCCCGCCGCGCGGGATCGGCGCGGCGGCGCGAGAACATTTTCTTGCAACGGGCGAGCGTACGCCGCGCATTGACGCCTTTTTTGCACTCATGGACGACCTGCGCGCGAAAGAACCGACACTACCGCTCTCAAAATTCGTTGCGTACATCGCGCGCGCGACCGGCATTAAAGAACACCTCGAAAAAAGTGGCGCGGAAGGCCAGGAGCGGTGGGAAAACATCCGGGAACTTGTTTCGGCTGCCGCCGCATACGACGCGCGCGGCGCCCCCCCGGCGCTGGGAGAGTTTCTGGGAGCCGCTGCGCTGACCTCCGCCGAAGACAAAAGATCCGGCGCCGACGCCGTCCGCATGATGACCATCCATACCGCCAAAGGGCTTGAGTTTGAGACGGTCTTTCTCATCGGCATGGAGGACAATGTGTTCCCACACTCCCGCAGCAAAACATCGCCGGAAGAAATGGAAGAGGAACGGCGGTTGTGCTATGTCGCCATCACGCGCGCAAAAAAAATGATCTATCTCGTTTCGGCGCGCACGCGCAAAGTGTTCGGCCAGACCCAGGCGAATCCGCCCTCGCGTTTTCTGTTCGATATTCCGGAACATCTTATCGAGCTGCTTGACCGCCGCGACGACCTGTACGACATTGATTACGAAAGCGGTATTGTGGACATTGGACGCGCGTAAATGATATACTGAGAGAACAGTAACATCGATTATGGAACCAGAAAAAAATGTTGGCGTGAAAAAGCCCGTTGTGCGGAAAAACAAACAACGCAGCGGGACGGAAAAAAAAGTGGTGGTGGGTTCGGTCGTCATAGCGCTTGCGGTGCTTGCGTTCGCGCTCCTGGCACAAAACGCCAGCATGTTCGGCGCGCCGGACGCCGCCAAAGCCGAGCGGAAATGGCAGGCGGTTTTCCTGACCAACGGCCAGGTGTATTTCGGGCATCTCACACGCTCCAGGGCATCGCACTGGAAACTGACGAATGTATATTACCCACAGCAGGTTGCGGTGCCGCAACTGACGGCAACGACCACTCCGGAGCAAACCGCTGTACCGGCGCCACAGCAGCAGCCGCAAACCCAAACGATCCTGGTAAAACTGACCCAGGAGCTCCAGCAGCCGGAGGATACGCTTTTTATCCCTTCGTCCAGTATTCTCTTCTGGCAAAACCTCCGCAATGACTCGACGATCATCCAGACGATCACCGGTTCGGCCCAATAAATTACTGGGGCAACACTTTCTCGTCAACCAGGGAATTATCGTAAAAATAATATCAGCCGCGGCGCTTAACCGCGGCGATGTTGTTGTGGAGGTCGGACCGGGGCGGGGAGCGCTCACATTCGCACTTGCGCACGCATGCAAAAAAGTTATCGCCGTGGAGAAAGACCGGGCGCTCGCGCAGGAACTTCGGGAAAAATGCGCGCATGAAAACATCGTGAATGTTGAAGTGGTGACCGGCGACATCTTGAAATTTCTCGCTCCTCCCTCCTTGCTCCTCCCTCCTCGCTATGTGGTGGTTGCCAACATTCCATACTATCTCACCTCCGCACTCGTGCGAGCGCTGCTGGAACAAAAACGCACGCCGGACACAATAACCCTGATGATGCAAAAGGAAGTTGCACAACGCATGTGTGCGCGCAACGGCAAAGAAAGTATCCTGTCGCTTTCCGTGAAGTTTTACGCGGAACCGAAAGTTCTCTTTTCCGTATCTCGCGGGTCGTTTTTCCCCCCGCCCACGGTCGACTCCGCGGTCATCCGACTCACTCCGCGAAAAACTCCTCTGTCGGCCGACCCGGAAAGGTTTTTTCCGGTTGTGAAGGCGGGTTTTTCCGCGCCGCGCAAAAAACTTGTCGGGAACCTGGCGCGGGCACTTTCTCTGGACAAAGAAAGAGTAGCAAGCGTACTTCACCGATGCCGTATCGCTCCCAACGCCCGCGCGGCAGACCTTCCGCTATCGCAGTGGGTCGCGCTGGCCGCTGCCCTCCAATAACACACCCCTTACTACTTCCCTCGTCCAGATATCCATATACCAAAAATTTGTCATATTTTGACTATCGTCTTAAAATGACAAAAGGTGCATGAAAAAGAAAAGCAAAAGAAGAAAAACTCCCACCATCGGACCGAAAGCCCAAAAGCTTCTGGTACTGCTGCAGGCGGGTATCACACTATCCCTGACGTCGCGGCCGGATGTTTTTTTCAAGGTCATCAGGGAAACATCAAAAGAACTGCGAAATATTGAGCAGCGTACGCTCCAGCGCGCCATCCGCACGCTCTATCGGTCAAACCTTGTCGGATACGAAGAGCACGGCGATGGCATGGTCGCGCTGACGCTCACCGAGGACGGCGCACAACGGGTGCTGCAGTACAGTCTCGGCACCATGACGATACCCACGCCGGCGCTCTGGGACGGGTACTGGCGCGTTGTCGCATTTGACATTCCCGAGCGGCTGAAAAAGGGGAGAAACGCGTTCTCCGCAAAGCTGAAAGAGCTGGGGTTCCTCCAGCTGCAAAAGAGCGTTTTCATATTTCCACACGAATGTAAAAATGAACTTGATTTTGTCATAGAGGCATTTTCACTGCGCCCCTTCGTGCGGGTGCTGCTGGTAAAAGAAACTGACATAGACCTTGATCTGCGGCATCGTTTCGGTTTGTCATAACAGGGCGCAGCGGTGGTAGCAACACGCAGGGTGGAAACAACCCCCAAAATACCAGCTGCAACACCATTTGCCATCTTTTGACTATAGTCAAAAGATGGCAAATTTCTGAGGAAAGGGCGCGCGCGGCAAAAAGGGGATATGTCGTTTGGAGAAATGAACGAACGTCTGTTATAATACACCATATTATGGCACAGGAAACGAGAAATAAAGCGATCGTTCCCATCGTTTTGATCGTGGGAATTTTTGTCGGCGGCGCCATCGTGCTGCGCACCCAAGGCATCGGCGCGACACTCCTTACGGAGGGGAAAAAGGTGCTCTTTCCCATCGCGTCCGAGCCCGATGCGGACCCCGACGGCGATGGGCTCAAAAACTGGGAGGAAGAGTTGTACAAAACCGAC